>NZ_JBYIQW010000033.1:0-85312 GCF_057707815.1 Actinacidiphila sp. bgisy160 | reverse complement strand
GGTGTGCGGGGTCAGGCCGTATCGGGCCTGGATCGGGTTGACGGGCCGGAACCAGGCGCCGCCTCCGGAGGAGCAGCTGCCCCAGCCTCGGGAGGTGACGCCCTGGGCCTGGTCGCCACTGATGAATGAGCCGCCGCGGTCGCCCCGGTTCCGCGCGAACGGGTACACGCCCGCGGCCCCGGTGACGCCCGGCACCCGCCGCGCCTAGACTGACGATCCTGGAATCGCGATGTGACCTGGCAGAACGCCGCCGGAACCGACCGGCGCCAGTTGGGAGTCAGTCCGTGTTCTACTACGTGCTCAAGTACGTGATCCTCGGCCCGCTGCTGCGGGTGCTGTTCCGTCCGAGGATCGAGGGCATGGAGAACATCCCGGAGGAGGGCGCGGCGATCGTCGCCGGCAACCACCTGTCGTTCTCCGACCACTTCCTGATGCCCGCGATCCTGCCGCGCCGCATCACCTTCCTGGCGAAGGCCGAGTACTTTACCGGCACCGGCCTCAAGGGGCGGCTGACAGCGGCGTTCTTCCACAGCATCGGGCAGATCCCGGTCGACCGCTCCGGCGGCAAGGCGGGCGAGTCGGCGATCCGCGAGGGAATGAAGGTGCTCGCCAAGGGCGAACTCCTCGGCATCTACCCCGAGGGCACCCGCTCCCACGACGGGCGCCTCTACAAGGGCAAGGTCGGCGTGGCCACCATGGCCATCCGCGCCGGGGTGCCGGTGGTCCCGTGCGCGATGATCGGCACGTACGAGATCCAGCCGGCCGGCCGGCGCCTGCCGCGCATCAAGCCGGTGAGGATCCGCTTCGGGGAACCGCTGGAGTTCTCCCGCTTCGAGGGGATGGACAACGAGCGCTACGTGGTGCGCTCGGCCACGGACGAGATCATGTACGCCATCCTCGCCCTGTCCGGCCAGGAGTACGTCGACCGCTACGCCGCCGAGGTCAAGGCGGAGCAGCAGGGCCAGTCCGGCATCGGCTCCCGGCTGCGCCGCGGGGCCTGACCGGTTGCGCCCTGGGCGGATCCGCGCACGGCGAACGGCCCTGGTCCCGGCCGCCCCGGCCCGCCTAGCGTTCCCGTCATGACAGGAACCGCATTGGTGATCGGGGCCACGGGACAGATCGGCCGGGCGGCGGTGCGCGCCCTGGCGGAGGACGGCTGGGAGGTGCGGGCCGCCTCCCGCGGGGGCGGCGGTGACGTGGAGTGGCCCGACGGGGTCCGGCCGGTGGCCGTGGACCGCGAGGACACGGCCGCGCTGGCGGCGGCCCTCGGCCAAGGCTGCGACGTACTGCTGGACTGCGTCGCCTACGGACCGGAGCACGCCCGGCAGCTGACCGACCTCGCGGACCGCATCGGCTCCGCGGTCGTCGTCTCCAGCTGCTCCGTCTACGAGGACGGCCGGGGCAGGAGCCTGGACACCGGCGGGGAACCGGACGGCGCGCCCGTCTTCCCGGTGCCCATCGCGGAGACGCAACCGGTGCTGGCCCCCGGCGAGGGCGGCTACTCGGCGCGCAAGGTGGCGCTGGAGCGCGACCTGCTCGCGGCGGAGGGGCGGTTGCCCGTCACGCTGCTGCGGGCCGGGGCCGTCCACGGCCCGCACAGCCTGCGGCCGCGGGAGCTGTACTTCGTCAAGCGGGCCGTGGACGGGCGGCCGTTCCGGGTGCTCGCGTACAACGGCGCCAGCCGCTTCCACCCCGTGCACGCCTCGAACCTCGGCGAGCTGGTGCGGCTGGCCGCCCGCCGCCCCGGCTCGCGGGTGCTCAACGCCGGTGACCCGTACGCCCCGACGGTGGCGGAGATCGCGGACGCGATCGACGCGGTGCTGGGCCACCGGGCGCAGACGTACGCCGTGGACGGCCCTCCGCCGGCGAAGAACGTCGGCGACACCCCGTGGACCACGGCGCACCCTTTCGTGCTGGACATGTCGGCCGCGGAGCGCGAGCTGGGCTACCGCGCCGTGACCGGCTACGCGGAGTCCCTGCCGGAGAACGTGGCCTGGCTGGTCGAGCGGCTCGGCGGACGGGACTGGCGGGAGGCCTTCCCCGTCCTGGCCTCGACCTACGACCGCTTCGGCGACCTGTTCGACTACGAGGCCGAGGACCGCTGGCTGGCAGCCGGAAAACCCCTCGCCGGACCCCGGGAGGCCGAATAGCCTCGGGGCGTGGAAAGGGACGGGACATGAGTGCGCGGCTGCGGGCCCTCGCCAAGGAGACGGAAGGCCTTGTCGCGAGCGGCCGCTACCGCACGGCACGCGGCGTGGACGTGGCGATCGGCGAGGCCGTCGACCGGGCCGTGCGAGGGACGCGGATGTACGGCCCCGGGCCCGTCGATCCCGGTCCCGGCGCGGACGGCGTCGGGCCGACGGCCTTCGAGGTGACCGGCGAGGACAGCCTGCAGGCGGCGCGCCGGCTGGTGAAGCAGGCCCCGGGGGCCCCGGTCGCCGTGCTGAACTTCGCCTCGGCACGCAACCCCGGCGGCGGCTACGTCAACGGTGCGCAGGCCCAGGAGGAAGCGCTCTGCCGTGCGTCGGCGCTGTACACGACGCTGCTGACGGTGCGGGAGTTCTACGACCGGCACCGCGAGGACCGCAGCCCCTTCTACAGCGACCGGGTGATCCACTCCCCCGGCGTCCCGGTCTTCCGCGACGAGCACGGCGTCCTGCTGGACGAGCCCTTCGAGGCCGGCTTCCTCACCTCCGCCGCGCCCAACGCGGGAGTGATCGCCCGTCAGGAGCCGGAGACCGTGGACCGGGTGCCCGCCGCGCTGTCGGCACGGGCGGGCCGGGTGCTCGAGGTCGCGGCGGTGCAGGGCTACCCCTCCCTGGTGCTGGGCGCCTGGGGCTGCGGGGTGTTCCGCAACGACCCGGCGGCGGTCGCCGCCGCCTTCCGCGGGCACCTCGGGCCGGGCGGGCGGTTCGCGGACCGCTTCGGCCGGGTCGTCTTCGCCGTACTGGACCGGCGCGCGGACTCGCCCACCCGGGCCGCCTTCGCCGCCGCCTTCCCCGCGTAGAGGAGTCACATGAGCGACAAGCGCAACATCGACACCGTGATGGACGCCGTGGACCAGAAGTGGATGCCGCACGTCCTCGCCGAGGTCAACGACTACGACGTGAAGGTCGCCAACGTCGAGGGCGACTTCGCCGAGCACGCGCACGCGGACACCGACGAGTTCTTCCTCGTCCTCGCCGGACGGCTGCACCTGGACCTGCCGGACCGCACGGTGACCCTCGGCCCGCACGAGGTGTTCACGGTGCCCCGGGGCGTGCCGCACCGGCCGCGCGCCGAGGTGGGCACCCGCATCCTGATGTTCGAGCCGCGCGGAACGGTCAACACCGGCGACGGCAACGAGGACGCGGGCACGACCGGGGTACGGCTCGGGTAGCCGCCCGGTCCGGGAACGCCGGACGGCCCCGGCGCGCCCTGTGTGCGCGCCGGGGCCGTTTGGCTGTGTGCCGCGGTGGGGTCAGCTCGCGGGCGGCACCGGAGCGGCGTGCGGGGCGCACGTCACGTCGGACCGGTCGAGCTTGCCCGACACGAAGTAGCTGGTGACCCGGTCGTGGGGCTTGGCGTAGTCCACCGGTACGGTCACCCAGCCACACTGGACGGGGCTCGCGAGGCCCCAGTCCGCCGGGCAGGCGACCCAGTCGATGCCCGTCCTGGCGGCGTGTGCCGCGGCGATCCGTACGCCGTGGGCCTCGGCGGCGCCGCCGTGTCCGTGGGTCGTCGGCCCACTGCGGGCGACCGCGGTCTGCGGTGCCGCCGTGGCGACGGTGCCGGCTATCAGGGCCGCGGTCAGCCCGAGCACGGCCATGCGTCTGACCATGAACTCCCCCTGCTGTTGGTGCCGCTCGTGGCGGCCCGAACACAACTGCAGGGGGATCCTTTCGTCCCGCAGGCCTCCGGGAGAAGATCTTATGAGTGTTTCTTTACCAACCCATAAGGCCGGAGCGGCGGTTGGCGGCATGCTCCACGGCCGCCTCGGCGGGGCCGCTGACGAACGATGAGGCAAGCGTGCGGCATGAGGGGCCCGAGGGCCGGACGGTGCTGGAACTCGTCAGGTCGGGGCTCGGTCCGGCGCTGCTGCCGCGCTCCGCGGCCGAGGGGGCGGCAGGCGTCGTCGCGGTGCCGTTCACCGAGCCGCGGCTCGTCCACCGTACGGAGGTGCTCCACCGGGACGGCGCGGGTGGGGCGGCGGCGGTGCTGACCGGCCTGCTGACCGGGGCCCGGGGCCGTAGTCCCGGGGCCCGCTCACCCGTTCGGCTCAGCGCCTTTTGCCCCGCCCGGGTGACGGCCGCACAGTCGAGGGGACGGCGGTGACTGGGCGCGCCATCCTCCCGGGATGGACGAGGCGGTCCCCCGGGCGACCGTCCCGGGACCCGGCTCGACGGCCCCTGGCACGCGACTCCCGCACCGCCCCGTGCGATCGAGCGGCCCGCCCGGGCCCCACGCCACCGTCCTCAGCGCGGCTGCGGCGTGCGCACGGTCCTCGCGCCCCCAAGGATCGAGGTTCCATGGACAGCACTCCGAAGACACGCGTCGTTCTGCGGATTCGGCTTCACAAGGGCAAGGGGGATCAGTATGCGCAGGCATACGACCTCGTGCACCGCGGCATCGTCAAGGCGGACGGCTTCATCAGCTCGCAGCTGTGCCGGTCCCTCACGGACCCCGACAGCTGGATCGTGACCAGCGAGTGGCGGTCGCTGGACCAGTACCTCGCGTACCTGGCGAGCGAGGACTTCAAGGCGCGGCGCGTCGGGCTGCGGGAGTGCATCCTGGAGCACGAGTCGACGCAGTACGCGGTCGTCGCCGACGTGAAGCCCTGACGCGGCGCCGGCTGCGGCCCCCGGGGCGGTGCCCGCCCCGGGGGCCGGTCCGCGGACGCGTCAGCGCCAGCGGTACAGCTCCTTGAGCCGGTTCACGACGATGTTGAAGCGGCCCCGGTCGAGGGCGCAGGCCTCGCGGCGCATGCCGTCGGCGTGGACGCGCAGCACGCGGTCGACGTTCACCCAGGACGCGCGGCCGGACTTGTCCCACGGTCCGGAACCGATGGCGACCCACTCGCGGTCGTCGTTGTGCTCCTTGCTGGACAGCTGCACCGCGAGCAGCGTGTCGCCCGGCTCGCGCGCGACGACGAGGACCGGACGGTCCTTGCCGCGGCCGTCGTTCTCCTCGAAGGGCACCCATGTCCAGACGATCTCGCCCGGGTCGGGGTCGCCGTCGTGGGCCGGCGCGTACTCGGTGCGGACGGGGCCGACCTGCTCCGGCTGTGCCTCGGTGGTCGCGTGGGGGCCGTAGCGGCCCGGGTTCTCGGTGTCTATCGACGTCACGGGGCCACGCTAGCCGACAGCATGCGGCGCAGGCACAGCCCGTCCGGCGCGAGGGCGGTCAGCAGGGCGGCAGGACCGGCGAGCGGGGTCAGCACGGCCTCGCCCTGTTCCGTGTCCCGTACCGGCACCCGGGGCTCCACCGGCTTCTCCTCGAACGCGGGGTCCACGACCAGCAGTTGTCCCACCGCTCGGTGCGTGTGCAGGACGGCGGGGCCGGTCCCGCCCGCCGCGCCCGGCCCGAAGGAGAGCTCCTGGTCCAGCAGCGGACGGCCGCCGATCCGCACCGTGAGGCGGGTCGTGAGCCGGCCCGGCCGCTCCCCCGCCCGCCCGAGGATCTGCTCCTCGCGCAGCACCAGGCGGGCGCCCGGGGCGAGTTCGGCCGCGGTGGTCATCAGCAGGTCGCAGCCCTCCGCGGCGATCAGCGGCTCCGGCAGCCAGTGCAGCACGGCGTCCTCGCCGACGGTGAGCCGTACGTCGTACCGCGCCTGCTCCCCGCCGCGGCCGGGCAGCGCGACGGTGGCCGCCGCCGCGTCCACGTGCAGCACGGCGCCCGGCCGGGCGTTGACGTGCAGGGCCAGCCGGTCGCCGCCGAGCGGGGCGGTCATGGCGCCGACGACCGTCACCCGGGCCGCCGTTGCGTCGGCGGAGCGCGTACGGCGCAGCGCGAGCGGCCCGTCGCCGGTGAGTTCGGGCAGCGCGGTGCCGCCGCGGCCGTCCGGGACGGCGGTGATCCGCGCGGTGGCGTGGACGCCGCTCACGCGGGGATGGCTGCCCAGGCCGCCAGCCGCATACGGATCCACTCGGCGACGGGGGCGACGCCGTTCTCGGCGACGAGGGAGGTGAACACCACCGGCAGGTCGCCGCGCTGCTGCCGCGCGTCGCGCGCCATGCGGCCGAGGTCGGAGCCGACGTACGGAGCGAGGTCGGTCTTGTTGACGACCAGCAGGTCCGCGGTGGTGACGCCGGGGCCGCCCTTGCGCGGGATGTCGTCGCCGCCGGCCACGTCGATCACGAAGACCTGGGCGTCGACCAGACCCTTGGAGAAGGTGGCGGTGAGGTTGTCACCGCCGGACTCCACCAGGACGAGGTCGAGCGGCCCGAGGGCGTCCTCCAGGTCCTCGACGGCCTCGAGGTTGGCCGAGATGTCGTCGCGGATCGCGGTGTGCGGGCACGCGCCGGTCTCCACGGCGGCGATCCGCTCGGGCGGCAGGACGGCGTGGCGCAGGAGGAAGTCGGCGTCCTCGCGCGTGTAGATGTCGTTGGTGACGACGGCGATGGACAACTCGTCGCGCAGCGCGCGGCACAGCGCCGCGACGGTGGCGGTCTTGCCCGAGCCGACCGGGCCGCCGAGGCCGACCCGTAGCGCGCGGCGGCTGCCGTCGGGGCGGGCCGTGCGTGTGGCCCAGGTGTGCCGTTGCGGGAAGACGGCGTGGTCGTGGTCGAGGTGCATGAAGCTCCCTTCAGGAGGCGAAGAGGCGGACGGGCCACCCGGCGTGGGCCTCGGCGTACACATCGAGCAGGGGCGCGGAGGCGGCCGGCAGGGCGCCGGTGCCCTCGGTGAGGCAGCGGTGGGCTGCGTCGGCGGCCCGGGCGGCGACCTCGTCCAGGTCCGGGGCGAGCCGGGCGAGCACGGCGGTCACCGCGAACGGGTCGAGGCTCAGCAGGCGTACGGCGGCGGTCGCCGGCCCGGTCACGGCCTCGTACGCCGCCGCGTGGGCGGCGTCGAGCGAGGTGAGGCCGGCGGCCCGCGCCGTGACGCCGAGTACGACGGGCTGGTGGGCGCCCCGCGGCCGGGCGGTGGCCAGCGCGTCGAGCCCGGGTGACGGCCAGGCGGCGCGGGCGGCCCGCAGCATCTGCCGGCCGAGGCGGCGGGCGGTCTGCCGCAGCGCGGGTGAGGGGGTGCGGGCGTCGGCGGCCTCGTCCAGCGTGAGCGGGTCGGCTCCCGCGGCGGCCGCGGCGGCGAGCGCCGCGGCCACCAGGCCCGTGGTGTGCAGCCTGCCCCTGCAGAACTCCTCCAGCGTGCCGGGCCCGGTGATCCGGCCCGCCTCGACCGCCGCCTCGGCTCCTCCGGAGTGGGCGTGGCCCCCGGCGGGGAAGCGGCCGTCGGCGAGCAGCAGCAGCGCGGCGCGGTTCATCGTCCCCCCGCCCGTTCAGAACAGGAAGTACCGCTGGGCCATGGGGAGTTCCATGGCCGGGGCGGGTTCGACGACGTCTCCGTCGATGCGGACGGTGAAGGTGTCGGGGTCCACCTCGACGCGCGGCATGGTGTCGTTCTCGCGCATGTCCGCCTTGGTGACGCGCCGTGTGTCGCGGATCGGGAGGAACCGCTTCCCGAGCGCGAGGCGTTCGGCGAGACCGTCCTCGAGGGCGGTGTGCGTCACGAAGGTGAAGGAGTTGGCGGCGGGAGCGCCGCCGATCGCGCCGAACATGGGCCGCGGCATGACCGGCTGGGGGGTCGGGATGGAGGCGTTGGCGTCGCCCATCTGCGCGTAGGCGATCTGGCCGCCCTTGAGGACGAGCTGCGGTTTGACACCGAAGAACGCCGGGTCCCACAGCACCAGGTCGGCGAGCTTGCCGCTCTCGACCGAGCCGATCTCGCCGTCGAGACCTTGGGCGACGGCGGGGTTGATGGTGTACTTGGCGACATATCGACGTGCGCGCAGGTTGTCGGCCCGCCCGTCGCCGGGCAGGGCGCCGCGCCGCCGCTTCATGACGTGCGCCGTCTGCCAGGTGCGCAGGACGACCTCGCCGACCCGGCCCATGGCCTGGGAGTCCGAGGAGATGATCGAGATCGCCCCCAGGTCGTGCAGGACGTCCTCGGCCGCGATCGTGCCTGGCCGGATCCGCGACTCGGCGAAGGCGAGGTCCTCCGCGACGGTGGGGTTGAGGTGGTGGCAGACCATCAGCATGTCGAGGTGCTCGTCGACGGTGTTGACGGTGTGCGGACGGGTCGGGTTGGTCGAGGACGGCAGGACGTTGGGGTGGGCGACGACGGTCATGATGTCCGGCGCGTGTCCGCCGCCCGCGCCCTCGGTGTGGTAGGCGTGGATGCCCCGTCCGGCGATGGCGGCGAGGGTGTCCTCGACGAATCCGGCCTCGTTGAGGGTGTCGGTGTGGACGGCGAGCTGGGCGCCGGTCGGCTCGCACACCGTCAGGCAGGCGTCGATGGCGGCCGGGGTGGCACCCCAGTCCTCGTGGATCTTGAAGCCGACGGCCCCGCCGCGCAGTTGGGAGAGCATCGCCTCATGGGAGACGGTGTTGCCCTTGCCGAGCAGGCCGATGTTGACCGGGTAGTGCTCCAGTGCGGCGAACATCCTGGCCAGGTGCCAGGGTCCCGGCGTGATGGTGGTGGCCTTGGTGCCCTCGGCGGGGCCGGTGCCGCCGCCGACGAGTGTGGTGATGCCGGAGGCCAGGGCCTCGTCCACGATCGTCGGGGAGATGAAGTGGACGTGGGCGTCGACGGCCCCGGCGGTGAGGATCTTGCCGTTCCCGGCGATGACCTCCGTCTCGGGTCCGATGACCAGGTCCGGGTGGACGCCGTCCATGGTGTCGGGGTTGCCGGCCTTGCCCAGCGCAGCGATCCGCCCGTCGCGGATGCCGATGTCGGCTTTGACCACGCCCCAGTGGTCCAGGACGACGGCGCCGGTGATCACCGTGTCGGGGGTGCCCTCGGCCCGGGTGGCGCGGGCCTGCCCCATCGACTCGCGGATCACCTTGCCGCCGCCGAAGACGACCTCGTCGCCCGAGCCGTCGGCGCCCCCCGACAGGTCCCTCTCGACCTCGATCAGCAGGTCGGTGTCGGCGAGCCGTACACGGTCCCCGGTGGTGGGCCCGAACAGGTCGGCGTAGACCGCACGCGGGATCTCAGCCATCGAGAGCACCTCCGGTCTGGCCGCGCAGCCCCGGCACGATCCGCGCGCCGCCCAGCGGTACGAGCTCGACCTCGACGGGGATGCCGGGCTCGAAGCGCACGGCGGTCCCGGCGGCGACGGCCAGGCGCTTGCCGCGGGCCGCGGCGCGGTCGAAGACGAGGCCGGGGTTGGCCTCTGCGAAGTGGTAGTGGGAGCCGACCTGGACCGGCCGGTCGGCGGAGTTCAGCACGGTCAGCCGGGTGACCGGCCGGCCCGCGTTGAGCGCGACCGGTTCGGCTGCGTGGAGGATCTCCCCGGGGATCACGCGGCGCCCCTAGACGATCGGCTCGTGGACGGTGACCAGCTTGGTGCCGTCCGGGAAGGTGGCCTCGACCTGGACGTCGTGGATCATCTCCGGCACGCCCTCCAGGACGTCGTCCCTGGTGAGCACCTTGCGGCCGGAGGCCATGAGCTCGGCGACGGTGCGGCCGTCCCGGGCGCCCTCCAGGAGGTGCGAGGTGATCAGGGCGATGGCTTCCGGGTGGTTCAGCCGCAGGCCCCTGGCCCGCCGTTTCTCCGCCACGTCGGCGGCGACGTGGACGAGCAGGCGTTCCTGCTCGTGGGGGGTCAATTGCATGGCCACACCTCGCAGTCGTCCCGGGTGAACGGGCCCGCGGGGCGTCCCGGCGCGCGGATCCGCTCTGCCGTTGTCCGGAAGCCGCAGGCTAGTTCGGCGGCGTTTCGTCCGCGTTAACTCCCGGGTTCCGGGGTGAAGCCGGCGAGCGCGCGCGGTCCGCCGCGGAAGGTGGTGACGTCGGCCTCGGGGAACAGCGCGCGTTGCAGCATCACCCCTTGGACCGTGCCGATCAGGGAGCGGGCGACCTCGTCGGGCTCGGCGTCCTCCGGCAGCATGCCACGGCGTCTCAGCTCATCGGCGTACGACACGAGTCCCGCGACCACCCGGGCGTATCCCTGCCCCAGCCGCCCGGCGGGGACGGGGTTGCGCAACGCCTGGCTCCAGACCCGCGCGGCGAGCCGCGGCGCGGCGCCGTCGTCGCCGAGCGGCGGCAGCCCGAAGAGCCGGGCCACGACCTGCCCCGGGGCGGGCAGCGGCTCGGTGACCAGCGCTCACGGGTGTCGCCGGGGCCGCCCTGGCGCAGAGCCGACTGGGCGCGCCGGGCGGTGACGGGTGGGTGAACGCGGGGGCGATCGGGCTCACCACGCCGGCCATCGCGGCCGCCGGGGCGGGTTGTCGGCGCTGCTGGGCCGCGTGGGCATCGCACCGGCCGCGCTGCTGGTCGCCCTGCCCGGCGACCCGTTCTCCGGGGTGACCTCCGAACCGGAGATGCTTCCCGCTGCGGTGGGCGTCCTGGGCCGGCTGCCGCCACCCGGCGCCGGGGGGCTCACCGATCCGCGGCAGCGCCTTCTTCGACGGACACGGGGCCTTCGGTCCGGTGGCGGTGCCGGCCACCTGGGCCCTGCTGGGGCCGCCGGCACTGGCGGCCGGGGCCGTACGCGCCCGCCACCGGGCGGCGGACGGCTGACCGACCGCCGCACGCCTACGGGCAACGCCCGCCGGAAGCCGCCGCTCAGGCGCCGTCGTGGCGGGCGTTCGTCGTACCGCGGTGCTCCGCGGCGATACCGAAGCGGCGGCGTTCGCCCGTGGCGGACACCGCCCCGCGCACCGAGGAGACCGTACTGACCACCGCCTCCACGGGGGAGGCGTCCAGTTCTTGGAGTCGTTGCAGGTCAGCGGAGGAAACCAGGGCGACCAGCGGCTTGCCGTGACGTGTCACGACCACCCGCTCACCGCCGTAGACGACGCGGTTGATCAGTTCCGCCAGTTCCGCACGCGCTTGTGTCACCGGGACTTCGTGGGCCATGCTCCCCATCATAACGAGATGTACGTCCTGTACATTTTTTACAGCGACGGGCACCCCTGCCCAGGTGCCCACGGAGGTGCAGCGATGCTTCGACCGACCGCCCGCTACGTCCTGCCCGAGTTCACCGAGCGCACCAGCGAGGGCGTGCGCTCCATGGACCCGTACTCCAAGCTGCTCCAGGAGCGGATCGTCCTGCTCGGGACGCCCATCGACGACACCTCGGCCAACGACGTGATGGCGCAGCTGATCCACCTGGAGGCAGCCGCCCCGGAGCAGGACATCTCGCTCTACATCAACTCGCCCGGCGGGTCCTTCACCGCGATGACCGCGATCTACGACACCATGCAGTTCGTCAGCTGCGACGTGTCGACGGTGTGCGTCGGCCAGGCGGCCTCGGCGGCGGCCGTCCTGCTCGCCGCCGGAACGCCCGGCAAGCGGCTGGCGACCCCCGGCTCGCGGGTGCTGATCCACCAGCCCTCGTTCGGGGAGGTGATCCAGGGCACCACGGCCGACCTGGAGATCCAGGCCGCGGAACTGCTCCGCCGCCGTGATCAGTTGGAGGAGCTGCTGGTACGGCACACCGGACAGGAACCGGAGCGGATCAGGGCCGACATCGAACGGGACACCATTTTTGACGCTCCATCGGCCCTCGCCTACGGACTGGTGGACCGGCTGACGCTGAGCCGCAAGGACGGCGCCGGCCGCCCCCCGCACTCCGCGCGGTGACCGGCCGTGGTACCCGAACTGCCACCGCTCCCGGCCCTGACGCGGGCCGAGGGCGAGCTCGTCGACACCTATCTGGAGGTCGTGGACCTGCTGGGCCGGATCAACCCGTCCCGCTCCCGGGACACCTACGGGGCGCTGCGCGCCGCGCAGGCCCTGGTGGGGCGGGCGACGGAGCTGCGTGACGCGCTGACACTGATGCACATGCGCGGTGAGAGCGAGGTGCACACGGCCACCATGGAACGGGCGCTGCGGGTGCTCGACGGCGAACGGCGCACCGGCCAGGTCACCTTGCCGCCCCACCGTCGCTGACGGAGCGTCACGACGCACTGGTCCGTTCGGGCGACGCGAACTCGAACCGAATGGACTCGCCCGATCGTTGTATCTGCCGTGGACGGCCGAGTGGTCACAAGTTGCGCGACACGGCCGCACTCATCCGGAATCTGACGCTCCGCCCCTGGTGTTCGACTCCTTTCGAGTCGTCAGTCCGGGCCCTGCGTCGCGGAGTCCACCCGAATAGGTGAGTCGTGAACAGACTCACATTCGACCGGTTGCGCTGGGAATCGGTCGCTTCGGTGGGTGATCATCCCTTTGACGACAAGCCCCCGTCATCCCGGCGGGGCGGTCCGCGCGGACGCCGAATCCTGCCGCCGCGCGGATGCCAGGTCGACAACGACGCACCGGCAGGAGCGGAGGACCCGAGCAGTACGGGTCCGGCGCCGGTCGCCGGACCCTTGGGGTGAAGCCGCAGCCGCGGCCGGGCATCTTCGCCTGCCCGAACCCGACAGGTCATCCTTCGCAGGCGGACGACGAAGGGTTGCGCATGAGTGCGCCAACAGCCATGTCCGGGGTCCTGTGCCGGCTGGGGGCGGTATCCGCCCTCACGGCGGCCGCCGTGGCCGGTCCCGCGGTACTGCCGGAGCTCGCCCAGCAGGCCGACGCGGCGACGGTCTCCACCAAGGCGCTGCGGATCGCGGCGTCCAAGAAGGGCGCGCCGTACCAGTACGGGGCCGCCGGCCCCGGCAGGTTCGACTGCTCCGGGCTCACCTTCTACTCCTTCAAGAAGGCGGGCAAGAAGCTGCCCCGCACCGCGGCGGCGCAGTACAACAGCGTCCGGCACATCCGGAAGTCCGCACGGACCCGCGGCGACCTGGTGTTCTTCCACTACGGGAGCAACGTCTACCACGTGGGGATGTACGCCGGGCACGGCAAGATCTGGCACTCCCCCAAGCCCGGCGGGCGGGTGCGGCTGGAGATGATCTGGAGCCGCAGCGTCTGGTACGGCCGGGTGAAGTGACCCCGGTCGCGGACGTGCCGGTAGCGTGCCGGTGTGTCCTTGGAACGAATCCTCGCCGACGCCGCGGTGGGCGTCTTCCCGCCCGCCGACGGCTCGGTGACGGTCGTGCCGCAGCCCACGCCGCGCGACGCCGGGGTGATCGCCTTCACCGCCCACGCCGTGGTCTTCGCGGACGCCGACCCGGGGCGGATCCGCGGGCTGCTGCCGCCCGGCGACCTCTCGGCACCGCTCGATCCGCCGTTCCTCACCGCGCTGTGCGGGCTGCTGGACCGCACGGTGAACAACGTCGACCTGCTGACCGCCGCGCCGGCGCTGCCTGGGCGGCCGCCGGCCGCGCTGGGCCTGCCCCTGCGGGAGACCGCCGAACGGGACCACCCGCGGATCGCCCGGGCCCTGCGGCACCGTGACGACGTCCGGGCGTGGACGGTGCCCGGGGGCACGGTCCTGACCGGCCGGGGCGTGGCGGGCCGCTGGGAGGCGGCCCTGGAGGTCGACCCGGGGGCACGCGGCGCGGGCCTCGGCCGCCGGCTCGCGCTTGCGGCGCGCCATCTCGTCCCCGGGGGCGAGACCGTGTGGGCGCAGATCGCCCCGGGCAATGCGGCGAGCGTGCGGGCGCTCACGGCGGCGGGCTTCGTCCCGATGGGCGCCGAGGCGCTGCTGCTCACACGGGAGGACTGAGGGCCACTGGGGTCACTCGACGGCGGCAGTGGCCCAGGGCAGGCTGATCCAGACCGTCTTGCCGCCCTCCGCGGTGGGGGTGACCAGGAGCGTGCCGCCCGCCTCCACCGTGAGATGACGGATGATCACCATGCCGCGCCCGTTGTCCTGCTGCACGGCGGCGGGCAGCCGCTGGGGCCACCGGGGGTGACTGTCGGTGACCCCGATGCGCAGTTGCTCGTCCCGGTCCAGCTGGACGTCGAGGGTGAAGGTCGGCGACTGGCCGAGGGTGTGCAGCACCGCGTTGGTCGCCAGCTCGGAGACGATGAGCCGGACGGAGTCGGCGGGGTCCGAATCCTCGGGCATGCCCCACTCCACCAGCAGGTCGCTCACGTAGCGACGTACCGCGGGGACCGAGGCAGGGTCGCTCGGCAGGGTGACGGATGCTTCCTGGTGGTCTGCCATGGCGACGCTGTCCCTTTCCCGCCGTGACCAGGACGCCGGCGCCCGCCGCGCCCGTGGCCGCGCGCGCGACAGCCGAAGGCGCCGTGCCCCGCCCACGCGGCACGTCCCCGTTCGGCACTCACGCGCCAGAGTGTCACTCATCGTGCCCTTAATCAGGTGTCACCACAGCTATATGCATATATCTGTCGCCCAAAGCGGTGAACTCTGCTACGAGAGAACGTATTTGCGCGGCAGACTTCGCCCGGGGACCGGCGGGGGTGCCGGGAACCGGGAGGTGCACACACCATGCAGCAGGTGCCGGCGGTACGCCGCCGCAAGATCGGCTCGGAATTGCGCCGTCTGCGCGACACGGCGGGGCTCACCAGCGGTGAGGCCGCCCAGCGGCTGGGGTGGCACCAGTCCAAGGTCAGCCGGATCGAGACCGGCCGCAGCGGGGTGCGCCCCGAGGACGTCACGGCGCTGCTGGACGTGTACGGCGTGCGCGACCAGCGGCTGCGGGAGATGCTCGCCGCGCTCGCGAGCGAGGGCGACCGGCGCGGCTGGTGGCATGAGTTCCGGGAGGAACTTCCCTCCGCCTACCGGGACTTCATCTCCCTGGAGACCGACGCCTGCCGGGCGCGAACCCTGGAGACGACGGTGGTTCCCGGACTGCTGCAGACCCCGGACTACGCCCGTGAGTTGACCCGCTCGGTCCTGCCGCAGCTCGGTCCGCGGCAGATCGCGACCCTGGTGCAGGTGCGGATGGCCCGCCAGGCGGTGCTGCGCGCCGATCCGCCGCTGGAGTTGTGGGCGGTACTGGACGAGGCGGTGCTGCGCCGGAGTGTCGGGGGGCCCGGAGTGATGGCGGCGCAATTGAGCCATCTTGTGGAACTGGGTTCACTGCCTCATGTGCATCTGCAGGTGCTGCCCTTCTCGGCCGGTGGGCATATAGGCGTCACAGGGCCTTTCGTAATCTTCTCATTTCCGCGCATTGCTGATCTCGACGTGGTTGTTCTCGACCATTTGACGAGTAGTCTCTATCTGGATCAGCACGAGGACGTCAGGGCGTACGGTGCTGCCTTCAATCGATTGCGCTCCCATGCCCTGTCGAGTGAGCAGTCGTTGTCCTTCATCTCCGGCATCGGCAAAGGCGCGTAAGGAGGCACGCCCCCCATGTCCAATGTCCTGCCTCAGTACGTCACCTCCAGTGCGTCCCTCTTCGGCGTGAACTGGCGACGCAGCAGCTACAGCACGGCGGCGAACAACTGCGTCGAGACGGCCCTCATCGGAGACGGGCCGCTCTCGGGTCAGCTCGCCGTACGCGACTCCAAGGATGTGCGCGGCCCCGCCCTGCTCTTCCCCCCGGCGGCCTGGGCGGAGTTCCTCGCCGCCGTGGCGACGGGGAACCTGACCGAACACCCCTGAGTTCAGGGGCGCGGCGGCGCCGTACGGACGATCGTCCCCACGGCGTCGCCGATCTCCCGGTCGGTCAGATCGGCCCGCGCGGTGAGCCGCAGCCGCGAGATCCCGTCGGGCACGGACGGTGGCCGGAAGCAGCCCACGGCGAGACCCGCCGCACGGCACGCGGCGGCCCACGCGACGGCCGCCTCGGGTGACGGCGCCCGCACCGACACGACGCACGCGTCCGGCACGGTGGCGTCCAGCCCCGCCTCCACCAGCCGCTCGTACAGCTCGCCGGCGACCGCCCGGGCCCGTACGGCGCGTTCCGGCTCCCGCCTCAGCAGGCGCAGCGCGCCGAGCGCCGCGCCCGTCGCCGCCGGGGCGAGGCCCGTGTCGAAGATGAACGTCCGAGCGGCGTTGACCAGGTGCTCGATGACCCGGGCCGGTCCCAGCACCACTCCGCCCTGGCTGCCCAGGGACTTGGAGAGCGTGGCGGTGCACACCAGTCCGGGCGCGCCCGCCAGTCCCGCCTCCGCGGCCGCTCCACGGCCCCCGGGACCGAGCACCCCGAGGCCGTGGGCGTCGTCCACCAGCAGCGCCGCGCCGTGCTCGCGGCAGGCGGCGGCCAGCGCACCGAGCGGGGCCGCGTCGCCGTCCACCGAGAACACCGAGTCGGTGACGGCCACGGCGGGCCCGCCGTGGCCGATGAGTGCCTTGCGCAGGGCGTCCGGATCGGCGTGCGGCACGACCTCGGTGGCGGCGCGGGAGAGCCGGCAGCCGTCGATGAGCGAGGCGTGGTTGCCGCTGTCGGAGACGATGAGGGTGTCCGGCTCGGTGGTCAGCGCGGTGACGGCGGCGAGGTTGGCGGCGTAGCCGGAGGCCAGGACCAGCGCCGCCTCGAAACCGCAGAAGGCGGCCAGTTCGGCCTCCAGCTCGGCGTGCAGCTCCGTACTGCCGGTGACCAGCCGGGAACCGGTCGAGCCGGCGCCCCAGCGCAGGCAGGCGTCCGCGCCGGCCCGGGTCACCTCGGGGTGGTGGGCGAGCCCCAGGTAGTCGTTGGAGGCGAGGTCCAGCAGGGCCGACCGCGCGGGCCGCGGCCGCAGCGTGCGCACCAGTCCGGCGGCGCGACGCCGTTCGGCGTGCGCGTCGATCCAGTCGAACGGGTCGCGGCTCATGGTCGTCCCCAGGGGTCGGCGGAGGGTTCGGCGCCACCGTAGTGTGCCGGATCGTCTCGCACGGTGTGGTGATGCACACACTCTGCGCGAGCTGTCTTGTGGCATGCCCCATTGGCCCGGGCCCGTGCGGTACGCCAGGATCGCGGCATGGATCTGCTGAATGCTTTGGTCGAGAAGGGCCTGCGCCGCGAGCTGCCCACCCGCGAGGAGGCGCTCGCCGTCCTGGCGACCTCCGACGAGGAACTCCTCGACGTGGTGGCCGCGGCCGGCAAGGTGCGCCGCAAGTGGTTCGGCCGCCGGGTGAAGCTGAACTACCTGGTCAACCTCAAGTCGGGACTGTGCCCGGAGGACTGCTCGTACTGTTCGCAGCGGCTCGGCTCGGAGGCCGGGATCCTCAAATACACCTGGCTGAAGCCCGACGAGGCGGCGGCCGCCGCGGCGGCGGGGGTCGCCGGCGGAGCCAAGCGGGTCTGCCTGGTGGCCAGCGGTCGCGGCCCGACCGACCGCGACGTGGACCGGGTCTCCAAGACCATCGAGACCATCAAGGAGCAGAACGAGGCCGTCGAGGTCTGCGCCTGCCTGGGCCTCCTGTCCGACGGGCAGGCCGAGCGGCTGCGTGGCGCGGGTGCCGACGCGTACAACCACAACCTCAACACCTCGGAAGCCACCTACGGGGACATCACCACCACGCACACCTACGCGGACCGGGTCGAAACGGTGCAACAGGCCCAGGCGGCGGGCCTGTCGGCCTGCTCCGGACTGATCGCGGGCATGGGCGAGAGCGACGAGGACCTGGTCGACGTGGTGTTCGCGCTGCGCGAGCTGGACCCCGACTCCGTCCCGGTGAACTTCCTCATCCCCTTCGAGGGCACCCCGCTGGCGAAGGAGTGGAACCTCACCCCGCAGCGGTGCCTGCGGATTCTCTCGATGGTGCGGTTCGTCTGTCCCGATGTGGAGGTCCGCATCGCGGGCGGCCGCGAGGTGCACCTGCGGAGCATGCAGCCGCTCGCGCTGCACCTGGCGAACTCCATCTTCCTGGGCGACTACCTCACCAGCGAGGGCCAAGCCGGCAAGGCCGACCTCGACATGATCGCGGACGCCGGTTTCGAGGTGGAGGGCGCCGGCGAGGTGACCCTGCCCGGACACCGGGCGGACGCGGCGGCCGCGGCCGGGGGCTGCGGCTCGCACGCCTCCGCGGGCTGCGGGTCGCACGGCGAGGGGGAGGGCGGCGGCTGCGGCCCGTGCGGCGGCCACGCCCACGGTGACGTCCAGGCCGGCGCCGCGCAGCCGGCGGCCGCCGGTGCCACCCGCACCGACCTGGTGGCCGTGCGCCGCCGTGGCACCGGCACGGACCTGCCGCCCAATGCCTGAGCCACTCACCCCCCGCGAGCTGCTGGCCCTGGACCGGGAGCACGTGTGGCATCCGTACGGGCCCATGCCGGGCCGTCACGAACCGCTCGTCGTCGAGTCCGCGGCCGGGGTCCGGCTGCGGCTCGCCGAGCCGGTAGAGGGCGCGACCGAACTCGTCGACGGCATGTCGTCGTGGTGGTCGGCGATCCACGGCTACAACCACCCGGTGCTCAACGAGGCGGCCCGCGGCCAGCTGGACCGGATGAGCCACGTGATGTTCGGCGGGCTCACCCACGAGCCGGCCGTGCGGCTCGCCGCCCGCCTGGTCGAGATCACCCCCGAGCCGCTACGGCACGTATTCCTCGCCGACTCCGGCTCGGTGTCGGTCGAGGTCGCGGTCAAGATGTGCCTGCAGTACTGGCGTTCGCTCGGGCGGCCGGAGAAGCAGCGTCTGATGACCTGGCGCGGCGGCTACCACGGCGACACCTGGCAGCCGATGTCCGTCTGCGACCCCGAGGGGGGCATGCACGGGCTGTGGTCCGGCGTCCTGCCCCGGCAGGTCTTCGCGGACGCGCCGCCGGCCGCGTACGAGGAGGCGTACGCCGGCCACCTGCGGAAGACGATCGCCGCTCACGCGCACGAACTCGCCGCGGTCGTCGTGGAGCCCGTCGTGCAGGGCGCGGGCGGCATGACCTTCCACTCCCCCGCCTATCTGCGCGTGCTGCGCGAGCTCTGCGACGAGCACGACGTGCTGCTGGTGTTCGACGAGATCGCCACCGGCTTCGGGCGGACCGGGACGCTGTTCGCCGCCGACCAGGCCGGGGTCTGCCCGGACGTGATGTGCGTCGGCAAGGCCCTGACCGGCGGCTACCTCACGATGGCCGCCACCTTGTGCACCTCGCGCGTCGCCGACGGGATCTCCCGGGGCGAGGTGCCGGTGCTCGCCCACGGCCCGACCTTCATGGGCAACCCGCTGGCCGCGGCCGTCGCCTGCGCCTCCCTCGACCTGCTGCTCGGCCAGGACTGGGCGCAGGAGGTCAAGCGGATCGAGGCCGGGCTGCGCGAGGGGCTCGCGCCCGCCGCCGGGCTCCCGGGCGTACGCGATGTGCGGGTGCTGGGCGCGATCGGTGTCGTCCAGCTCGACCACCAGGCCGACCTCGCCGCCGCGACGCGGGCCGCCGTCCGCAGCGGGGTATGGTTGCGGCCGTTCCGGGACTTGATCTACACGATGCCCCCGTACATCACGGGGGACGAGGACATCGCGCGCATCTGCGCGGCGGTGCGCGCGGCGGCGGAGGCGGCATGACGGTGTTGTTCGTGACCGGTACGGGCACGGAGATCGGCAAGACGGTGACCACGGCGGCGATCGCGGCCACGGCGCTGTTCAGCCAGTACAGCGTCGCGTACCTGAAGCCCGCGCAGACCGGCGTGGGCCCCGGCGAGCCGGGCGACGCCGCCGAGGTCACCCGGCTCGCCGGCCCGGAGGTCACGAGCGTCGAACTGGCCCGGTACCCCGAACCGCTGGCGCCCGCGACGGCCGCACGGCGCTCCGGGACCGCGCCGGTGGGCCCGGCCGACATCGCGGAGGCGGCGGCGAAGCTGGCGGCCGTGCACGACATCGTCCTGGTCGAGGGCGCCGGCGGGCTGCTCGTCCGTCTCGACGAGGTGGGCGCCACGCTGGCGGACGCGGCACGGATGCTCGCGGCCCCGGTGCTCGTGGTCGCCCCGGCGGGGCTCGGCACCCTCAACGGTGCCGCGCTGACGGCGGAGGCGCTGAAGGCCCGGGATCTGACGTGCGCGGGCTTCGTCATCGGCAGTTGGCCGGACGACCCGGACCTGGCCGCCCGCTGCAACGTCGCCGACCTCCCCGACGTCACCGCCATCCCGCTCCTGGGCGCGCTGCCCGCCGGCGCGGCCGCCCTCGACCCCGCCGTCTTCCGCCAGGCGGCACCCGGCTGGCTCTCCCCCCGCATCGGCGGCATCTGGGACGCCACCGCCTTCACCACGCACTGGGCACCCCCCAGCCCCGCCTGACCCGCTCCACCGTCCGGCCCCCGCCCGTCCCGCGCGGACACGCCCGGGGGTGGCGCGTGAGGGCGCTTCCGGGGCGGGCGGCCCCCCAAGGGCACGGGCGAAGGCGAGCAGGACCGGCGGCATCGGCAGCCGGCCCGACGGCGCGGCCTCGGCCGCCCGTGGTCCGCCGGATTCCGGGGGCGGCACCCCTCCCCGAACGTCCCGTGCGACCGCGCTCGCGCCGGACGGCGGGCGACACGCCGAATTCACCCCGGTACGGGGAGGCTTGGGGCGGGCTCCGGAGCGGCAGAATCGGAGTGAGGGAATGCCGAGGCGAAAGGGGGCCGGCCATGGGGCGCCGCATCGGTGTGACCCGCGAACCCGTCCATCACCCGCTGTTCGCCCGCTTCTACGCCCGCTGCGGCCCGGTGATGGACGCCCGCGCGGGCTTCGGCGCGTACCGGGAGACCGCGCTCGCGGGTCTCTCCGGCCGGGTCATCGAGATCGGCGCGGGCTCGGGCCTGAACTTCCGTCACTATCCGCGCACCGTCGCCGAGGTCGTGGCGATCGAGCCGGAGCGGCATCTGCGCCGGCTGGCCGGCGACGCCGCGCAGTACGCCGAGGTGCCCGTGGACGTCGTGCCCGGCGTCGCCGAGGCGCTGCCGGTCAAGAGCGAGGCCTTCGACGCGGCGGTGGCGTCGCTGGTGCTGTGCTCCGTACGCGACCAGAAGCGCGCCCTGGCCGAGATCCACCGGGTGCTGCGCCCGGGCGGGCAACTGCGGCTGCTGGAGCACTGCCGGGCCGAGGGGCGCGGGCACGCGGCGCTGCAGTGGACGGTGGACCGCACCCTGTGGCCGCTGCTGTTCGGCGGCTGCCGCACCGGCCGGGACACGCTCGGCGCGGTCGAGGCGGCCGGCTTCGAGGTGCTGGAGCTGCGCCGCTTCCGCGTCCCGGAGCGAGCCAAGGGCCTCACGCTGCCCGTGCCGAGCGCCCCGCACATCCTGGCCACCGCACGCCGGCGCGGTTGAGCTCCGCAGCTCTGTACCTACTGGTATGTACACTGGGGGCATGGAGACGACGCCGGAGCGCCTGATCGAGAGCACCCGCGAGCTGCTCTGGGAACGCGGCTACCTCGGCACCAGCCCGAAGGCCATCCAGCAGCGCTCGGGCGTCGGCCAGGGCAGCATGTACCACCACTTCTCCGGCAAGCCGGAACTCGCGCTCGCCGCCGTACGCCGCACCGCCGAACAGATGCGGGAGACCGCCGAGCACGAACTCTCGCTCCCGGGCACGGCGGTCGAGCGGGTCTCCCGCTACCTGCGCCGCGAGCGCGACGTGCTGCGGGGCTGCCCGATCGGTCGGCTCACCCAGGACCCGGAGGTCGTCGCGAGCCCGCGGCTGCGGGCGCCGCTCGACGAGACCTTCGAGTGGCTGCGCGAGCGGCTGGCGGACGTGCTCGCCGAGGGCCAGGCACGCGGCGAGATCGCGCCCGGCCTCGACACCGGCGACATCGCGGCCGCGCTCGTGGCCGTGCTCCAGGGCGGCTACGTGCTCGCCCGCGCGGCCGGCGCGGCCGCGCCCTTCGACCAGGCCGTCAGCGGCGCGCTGGCCCTGCTGGCCCAGCGGGCCTGAGCGGGCCCCGGCACACAGGTACGACACCAGGGGGGACACATGTACGCGATGCAGTACGGAATCACGCTGCCCGCCGACTACGACATGAAGATCATCCGCGACCGGGTCGCCGGCCGCGGCCGGCTCACGGACGCATACGAGGGCCTGGGCTTCAAGGCCTACCTGATCCGCGAGCGCGGCACGGAGGGCTCCCCGGTCAACGAGTACGCGCCCTTCTACCTCTGGGAGGACACCAGCGGCATGAACCGCTTCCTGTGGGGCGGGGGCGGCTTCGGCGGGATCGTCGACGACTTCGGGCGCCCGGACGTCAGCCACTGGACGGGCGTCGCCTACCGTCCGGGGCCCGCCTTCGGCACCGCGCCGAGCGCCGCGAGCCGCCTGCGGCAGCGGATCCCCGCCGGGGCCGACCCGCGCGGGCCGGTGGCCCGGGCGCTGGAGGCGTGGGAGGAGCGCGCCGCCACGGCCGGCGTCCACACGACCCTCCTGGCCGTGGACCCGCGCCACTGGGAGACCGTCCTCTTCACGCTCTGGGACCGGACGCCGGCCGCCGGCGTCACCGACCCGGACCGCTACGAGGTGCTGCATCTGTCGGCCCCGCACCTGGACGAGGTGCCGGCCGGCCGCCGGTGGGCGTAGCCACCCGGACGCACCACGTCGGACGTCAAGTCGGACGCACCACGTCAGACGCACCAGGAGCGCAGCTCGTCGGCGATCTCGTGCACGTCGGCGGTGCCGCCCTTGACCAGCCGCGCCAGGTCGCGCACCTGCTCGGGGGACGTGGCGACCTTCAGGCCGCCGGCCACCATATAGGCGTAGGCGACCGCGGAGGCGAACAGCGCGTTGGACCGCTCCAGGGCCGGCACGTGGACCAGCAGTTGCAGCAGGCTCGCGGCCCGCTCACAGGGGTCGGAGTAGACGGGCACGCCGAATATCTCCGCCTGGTGG
The DNA here is from genome assembly GCF_057707815.1 of Actinacidiphila sp. bgisy160. Lineage (NCBI taxonomy): Bacteria > Bacillati > Actinomycetota > Actinomycetes > Kitasatosporales > Streptomycetaceae > Actinacidiphila > Actinacidiphila sp. bgisy160. Next base: position 62,617 of record NZ_JBYIQW010000033.1, on the reverse strand, counting down.
CGGCTGACCGCGGCGACGAGGGCACCCCAGTCGGTCACCTGGGGGTCACCGGGGGTGTTGTACTCGGCGACCATGAGCAGCCAGGGGAGGTCGATCCGCAGGGTCAACGGCGGCCTTCGCGCTCCGCGCCGAACTCCTCGGCGAAGACGGACTCGTAGCGCCGCATGAAGTCGGCGGCGGCCTCGACGAAGCTGCGGCCCCGCTCGCCGGCGTCCTCCCGGACGAGCTCCTCGATGTACCGGTTCACGCTGACGCCCCGCTGCGCGGCCTGCTCTCGGGCGGCCGCGGCGGTGGTCTCGTCCACCCGCACGTTCAACTGCGTCTTGGCCATACCGTCAAGCTAGCGCTGAAGCACTAGCAGTGGCAAGCGGCTGCCAGGCCATCCGCCCGGGAACCCGTGCGCCCCGGAGCCGGTCCGGGCTCCGGGGCGCACGGTGTGCGCCTTCAGAGGCGGCTCGCCACCGTGCGCGCCAGTTCCTCGAGCGGCTTGTCGAACCGGGCCGGGTCCTCGTTGCGGACCAGCCGGATCGCCACCCACCGCCCGGACACGCGCAGGAAGACCGATCCGTCCTCCAGCCATGCCTCGTCACCGATGCCGTCGAGCGGCTTCAGTTCGTGGCCGAGCCCGCGCTCGGCGTCGTAGTAGTTCTTCCCCGACTCCCCCGCGAAGACCTCGACCTGGGCTGTCGGGCCGGACTCGGGCGTGGGGTAGGTGCAGGTCCCCTCCAGTTCCCGGCCGGGTTCGAGGGCCGTACCGGCGAGGCTTTCGGCCTCCTGATGCGTCACCAGCGCGCACGGGTCGCCGGCCGTCCCGCCGGTCGGCGACGAGGACGGCTGCGCCGGGGAGGCCGCGGACGATCCTGCCGCGTCCGGGGCGCTCGGCGCGGGCGAGGGCGGTTTGCCGCCGGCGTCGCCGGATGCCGTGTCCTGGCACCCCTGGAGCGCCAGGACCAGCAGTGCCGCCACGGGCAGCCCCGCCCGACCCCGCGTGCGCCCGCGATCACCTGACCCGGCCCTGACGTGTGCGTGCACCATCGATTCGGTCCCCCCTCGGCAGGTGTCCTCGCCCCGCCCCGGTCACAGCGCGCCCGGCGCGGGTGCACCTACAGACGTATGAGGAGGGCCGGCCGGTTTCAGCCGGACGCGGTCGCACGGCGGGCGCCCGCGCGTCCCGGCGCTCACCCCTCGGGACGATGCGGCGCCGCACCCGACGACCTACGCTCGGGTCGCATACGGACAAGTGCGCACTTCCTCACGTTGGGGGCAAGCGTGTCGACATGGACGGCAGCGGACACAGAGGGCATCGAGGCGGGAGCGGAACCCGCCGCGCGGGCAACGGCGCTCACGAAGGCGTACGGAACCGGCGAGACCCGGGTGGTGGCACTGGACGCGGTGGACGTGGAGATCGCCCGCGGCCGCTACACGGCCGTCATGGGGCCCTCCGGCTCCGGCAAGTCCACCCTCATGCACTGCCTGGCGGGGCTGGACTCGGTCACCTCGGGGCAGGTCTGGATCGGCGAGACCGAGATCACGTGTCTGGCGGAACGCGAACTGACCCGGCTCCGCCGTGACCAGGTCGGCTTCGTCTTCCAGGCGTTCAACCTGCTGCCGACACTCACGGCCGCCGAGAACATCACGCTCCCCATGGACATCGCCGGCCGCAAGCCCGACCGGGAGTGGGTGGACCGGGTGATCGACACCCTGGGCCTGCGCGACCGGCTGGGGCACCGTCCCGCCCAGCTGTCGGGCGGTCAGCAGCAGCGCGTGGCGTGCGCCCGCGCCCTCGCCTCCCGCCCGCAGCTGATCTTCGCCGACGAGCCGACCGGCAACCTCGACTCGCAGGCGGGCGGCGAGGTGCTGGGCTTCCTCCGCGAGGCCGTGGACGCGCTCGGCCAGACCGTGGTCATGGTGACCCACGACCCCACGGCGGCGGCATGGTCGGACCTCGTGCTCTTCCTGGGCGACGGACGGATCGTCGACGAGATGCACGAACCCAGCGCGGACGGCGTCCTGGAACGGCTCAAGCGGTTCGACGCGCTGCGGAAGCAGGGATAGGCGCCGCGGCGATGCTCCGGGCGACGCTGCGCAGCTTCCTGGCCCACAGGGGCCGGCTGCTGCTCAGCGCGCTCGCCGTCCTGCTGTCGGTGGCCTTCGTCACCGGCAGCATGATCTTCTCCGACACCGTCAACCGCACCTTCGACCGTTTGTTCGCCTCCACGTCCGCCGATGTGACGGTGGGTCCCCCGGAGGCCTTCAGCGAGGACCAGCAGTTCGCCTCCGGGCAGGTGCGCACCCTGCCGGCGTCGCTCCTGGACCGGGTGAAGGCGGTACCGGGCGTCGCGGACGCGCGGATCGACATCACCGTGCACAACACCACCGTCGTCGACGCGGAGGACCGGCCGGTGGAGCCGACCAGCGGAGCTCTCACGGTGGCCACCAACTGGTCGGGGAACCCGCGCAGTCCGGTCCGGCTGACCAGCGGGCACGCGCCGCACGGCCCCGACGAGGCGCTGATCGACGCCGACACCGCCGCGAAACGGCACCTGAGGATCGGCGACCGGCTGCGGGTGCTGGCACAGCCGGGAGCGTTCCCCGTCCGGCTCGTCGGCATCGCCACCTTCACGACGACCAACCCGGGCGCCGCCCTGCTGTTCGTCGACACCCCCACCTCGCAGTCGCGCCTGCTGGGCCGGACCGGTGTCGCGACGTCGGTCCAGGCCGACGCCGCTCCTGGGGTCTCGGACGACGTGCTGAAGCGGCGCATCGCCGCCGCGCTCGGACCGCACTACACCTACACGACCCAGGCCGAGCAGGCGAAGTCAGCGGTGGACAGCCTGGCCACCCTCCTGGACGTGATCAAGTACGTGATGCTGGGCTTCGCCGGGGTCGCGGTCCTGGTCGGGGTCTTCCTGATCGTCAACACCTACTCGATGCTGATCGCCCAGCGCACCCGGGAGCTGGGCCTGCTGCGCGCGCTGGGGGCGGACCGCGGGCAGGTGCGGCGGTCGGTGCTGGTGGAGGCGCTGCTGCTGGGGGTGGTGGGCTCCGCCCTGGGGCTGGCCTGCGGCATCGGGCTCGCGGCGGGCCTGTTCCGGCTGCTCGGCGTGTTCGGGATGAACATCGACGCCGCCGAGATGGTCATCCGCCGGCGCGTACCGGCGGCGGCGTTCGGCGTCGGGCTGCTGGTGACGCTGGTCGCGGCCTACCTGCCGGCGCGGCGTGCGGCCCGGGTCTCCCCCATGGCGGCGCTGTACGACGCCGAGGTCGCCGGGAGCGGGCGGAGCCTGCGGTCGCGGGCGGTGGGCGGCGCGGTCGCGACGCTGGTGGCCGCGGGGGCGCTGACCGGGGCGGCGGTGGCCGGGAGCACCGGTGACGCCGCGACGTTCCTGGGGATCGGCATCGGTCTTTCGCTGATCGCGGCGGTGGTCGTGGGGCCGCTGCTGGTGCGGCCGGTGATCCGGGTGCTGGGCGGGGCGTTCCCCCATGTGTTCGGGCCGGTGGGGCGGATGAGCCAGCGCAACGCGCTGCGCAACCCGCGCCGCACGGGCGCGACCGCCGGCGCGCTGATGATCGGCCTGGCCCTGGTCACGGGCATGTCCATCGCCGGCACGTCGATGGCGAGCTCCTTCGACCAGGAGATCGACCGGGCCCTGGGCGCGGACTACGTCGTGCAGGGCACCCACTTCGCGCCCTTCTCCCCGGAGATCACCGACCGGGTGCGGAAGGTGCGCGGCGCCGGGGAGGTGGTGCGGGTGCGGTACGTATCCGTCCTGATGACCCTGCCCGGCCACCGCACGACCAAGCTGACGGGGACGGCGATCGGACCCGGGGCGGACCGGGCGCTCAACCTGGAGTACGCCGCGGGCGACACGGCCCGCGCCCTGGCCCGCGACAGCCTCTCGCTCTCCGCGACGTACGCCGCCCACCACGGGCTGCGCGTGGGCAGCCGGATCCCCCTGCGCTTCGTCGACGGCCGCTCGTCGACGTTCACCCTGCGCGCGCTGACCACCAGCCAGAGCACCCTGCTCGGCGACGACGCCACCCTCACCATGGGCCTGGCCACCGCCGAGCGGTTCCTGCCCCGCGGCCAGGACGCCGCGCTGTACGTGAACGCCGCCCCCGGCACGGACAAGCCCACGCTGCGGGCGAACCTGGAGCGGGCCCTCAAGCCCTATCCGCAGGTGGAGGTCCGCGACCAGGCGGACTACAAGAACCTGGTGCGCACCCAGATCTCCGTGCTGCTGAACCTGGTCTACGCGCTGCTCGGGCTGGCGATCATCATCGCCGTGCTGGGTGTCGTCAACACCCTCGCTCTGTCGGTGATCGAGCGCACCCGGGAGATCGGGCTGCTCAGGGCGATCGGTCTGTCGCGGATGCAGCTGCGCCGGATGATCCGGCTGGAGTCCGTGGTGATCGCGGTCTTCGGCGCCGTGCTGGGGCTGGCCCTGGGTCTGGTCTGGGGCGTGGTGACGCACGAGGTGCTGGCGCTGGAGGGCATGCGGGCGTTCGCGATCCCGTGGACCACGGTGGGGGCGGTGATGGCCGGTTCCGTGGTGGTCGGCCTGGTCGCGGCGCTGCTGCCGGCCCTGCGCGCCTCGCGGATGAACGTCCTGGCCGCGATCGCGCACGAGTGAGCGGCCCGGCGGCGGGGAAGGTCGTTGACCGGCGGACGGGAGACGAGGGGGGCGGTCATGGCGCGACGGTTCCGGTTCGGTGTCAATCTGCTCGAGCCCGCGCAGGGCGACGCGTGGGAGCACAAGTGCCGCCGGGTGGAGGCGCTCGGCTACGACGTGCTGCAGGTGCCGGACCACCTGGGCCGGCCGGCTCCGTTCCCCTCACTGGTCGCGGCGGCGCACGCCACGCGGCGCCCACGGCTGGGGACCTTCGTGCTCAACGCGGCGTTCTGGAACCCGGTCCTGCTGGCCCGCGAGGTCGCCACCGCCGTCCGGCTCACGGGCGGCCGCCTGGAGCTGGGGCTCGGCGCGGGCTACGTTCGCGAGGAGTTCGAACGCGCCGGCCTGCCCTACGGCACCGCCCGAGACCGGGTCGACCACCTGGAACGCACCGTCGAGGCGCTGACCCGGCTGCTCCCGGCACCGGACGGCGTGGACGGCGTGGACGGCACCAACGGCGGCGGTACCCACGGCGCCGGCGCGCCGCTGCCCCCGCTGCTCCTGGGCGGGAACGGCCCGCGTGTGCTGCGCCTGGCGGCCCGGCACGCGGCCGTCGTCGCCTTCACCGGCGCGGAGGCCGACCCCGCCAAGGACGACGGCTCGCTGCGGCTGCTGTCCGCCGCGACCGTGGAGGAGCGGGTCGCGGCGGCGCGCGGGTTCGCCGCCGCGTACGACACCGACCCGGAGTTCAACGTCCTCGTCCAGCGGGTCGTGATCACCGACGACCGCGCGGCGGCGGTCCACGAGTTCGCCCCGCACGCGCCGTACCTGGACGAGAAGGAACTGCTCGACCTGCCGACGCTCCTCGTCGGCACGGTCGCCGAGATCGCGGAGCAGCTGCGGCGGGGCCGGGAGCGCCTCGGCTTCAGCTACGTCACCGTGCTGGAACCCGCCATGGAGGCCTTCGCCCCGGTGATCGAGGAGCTGCGCCGCGCGGAACCGGCGGAAGGGCCCGGGAGGCCCTGATTCACTCGACGCCCGGGCCGGGGACTGCTTGGCTGACCCGCATGGACGATCTCGGGATACGCGGCGCGGTACCGGCCGACGCCGGACGGGTGCTGGAGTTCTGGAAGACGGCCGCCGAGGGCACCAGCATCAGCGACGACCCGGAGGGCGTGGCGCGGCTCATCGCACGCGACCCCGGGGCGCTGCTGCTCGCCGAGGACGGCGGCGTGCTCGTCGGCACGGTCATCGCGGGCTTCGACGGCTGGCGCTGCCATCTGTACCGGCTGGCGGTCCACCCCGAGCGGCGGCGGCAGGGCATCGCCCGCGCCCTGCTGGCGGCGGCCGAGGAGCGCTTCACGGCACTGGGCGGCCGCCGCGGCGACGCCATGGTGCTGGAGCGCAACGAGCGCGCCCACCACGCCTGGCGCTCGGCGGGCTACGCGCCCGAGCACCACTGGCGCCGCTGGACCAAGCCCTTCCAGCGGACCCGGTAGCGCGCCCGCCGGATCCGGGGCGCAACCCCTGGCCGCGCTCCCGGGCTGTCCGTGGTGCCCGCGGTTCCTACGATGGGCGTATGGACGACCCCGCGAGTCCGTCACGCCTCCGGTCGCCTCGCTCACGCCCGCGGCGCGCGGTCCACCCCGGCCTGGCCGATCATGGGACCGAGGTGTCCCGATGACCGAAGTGCTGCTCCTGGCCGTCGCGCTGCTGCTGACCCTGGCCTGCGCCGTCTTCGTCGCCGCGGAGTTCTCCCTGACCACGGTCGAGCGCACCGACCTGGAACGGGCCGAGAAGGCGGGTGAGCGCGGTGCCTGCGCGGCGCTGCGGGCCGTGCGCAGCCTGACGGTGCAACTCTCCGGGGCCCAGCTCGGTATCACCGTCACCGGACTGGTGATCGGCATGCTGGCGCAGGCCTCCATCGCCGAGCTGCTGGCGGGCCCGCTGCGCGCGCTGGGGATGTCGGCCGCCGGGGCCGCGTCACTGGGCCTGGTGCTGGGCACCGGCATCTCGACGGTGGTGCTGATGGTGGTGGGCGAGCTCGTCCCCAAGAACTGGGCGATCTCCCGTCCGCTGCCGGTGGCCAAGGCCGTCGCCCCGCCGCAGACCGTCTTCACCGCCGCCTTCGGCCCGCTCATCCGCCATCTGAACAACACCGCCAACCGTGTACTGCACCGCCTGGGCATGGAACCCGCCGAGGAGCTCGCCTCGGCGCGCAGCCCCGAGGAGCTGGTGGCCCTGGCCCGGCACTCCGCCCGGGCGGGCGCGCTGGAGGCCGACACCGCCGAGCTGTTCGTACGGACGCTGAGCCTGGCCGGGCTGACCGCCGAGAACGTGATGACCCCCCGCGTCCAGGTCGTCGCCCTGGAGGAGGGCGCCACCTGCCGGGACGTCGCCGACATCACCCGCGCCACGGGCCTGTCCCGCTTCCCCGTCCACCGGGGCGGCCTGGACAACGTGATCGGCATCGTCCACATCAAGGACGTCCTGGCCGTGCCGTACGAGCGCCGTGAGGGGCACCCGATCACCCCGCTGCTGCGGGAGCCGGTACCGGTCCCCGAGACCCTCCCCGTGGACCGGTTGCTGGACCGGCTGTCCGGCTCGATGAGCATGGCCGTCGTCATCGACGAGTACGGCGGAACCGCGGGCGTCGTCACCCTGGAGGACATCGTGGAGGAGGTCGTCGGGGAGGTCCGTGACGAGCACGACCCGCTGGAGACCCCCGACCTGGCCTTCATCCACCAGGACCGCACCGGCCGCCGCGTCTACGACGCCGACGGCGCCGTGCGGACCGACCGGCTCGCGCACATCGGCCTGCGGGTCGCCGACGGCCCCTACGAGACGCTGGCCGGTCTGGTCGCCCAGCGGCTCGGGCGGATCCCGGCCACCGGCGACACCGTCGAGGTCAACGGCTGGCTGGTGGAGGTCACCGACGACTCGCACCACCGCGCGGCGCACGTACGGCTGATCTCCCCGGCGCCGCGCGCGCAGAACGGGTTCGCGCCGCAGGGCGCGGACGACGGGCAGGCGGGTGCGCGATGACCTTCCTGCAGTTGTTCATCGGCGCGCTGACCCTGGTCGTGAACGCCTTCTTCGTCGGCGCCGAGTTCGCGATGATCTCCGTCCGGCGCAGCCAGATCGAGCCCCGCGCGGAGGCCGGGGAGCGCGGGGCGCGCCACGTCCTGTGGGGGCTGCAGCACCTGTCGCCGCTGATGGCCGCCGCCCAGCTGGGCATCACGCTGTGCACCCTGGTGCTGGGCATCGTGGCGGAACCGGCCATCGAGCACCTGCTGGCGCCGCTCTTCCACCTGCTGCATGTCCCGCAGGGCGCGATCCACGCCCTGTCGTTCGCGATCGCCCTGGTCCTGGCCACGTACGCACACATGCTGCTCGGCGAGATGGTCCCGAAGAACATCGCGCTGGCCGCCCCGGAGCGGACCGCGCTCGTCCTCGGTCCGCCGCTGGTGACGCTGGCGCGGGCGCTGCGCCCGGTGATCTTCGCGGTCAACGCCTTCGCGAACGGGCTGCTGAAACTGCTGCGGGTCGAGCCGAAGGACGAGGTCGCGGCGGTGTTCTCGGACGACGAGCTGGCCCGGATGGTGACGGACGCCGGTCAGGCCGGGCTGCTGGACGAGCGGGCCGCGATCCGCCTGCAGGACGCCCTGGAGCTGGGGCGCCGCCCGGTCCGCGCGGTCGTCGTCCCGTGGGATCGCGTGGTGTCGGCGCGCTTCGGGATGACCCCTGCGGGGCTGGAGCGCCTGGCCGCGCGGTCCGGCTTCTCGCGCTTCCCGGTGACCGACGACGCCTGCCGCATCCTCGGCTACCTCCATGTGAAGGACGCCCTGGCCCTCGGCCCCAGCCGCCACGACCAGCCCTTCCCCCGGGGCGCGCTCCGCCGCATCACCCGGGTCGGCGCGGCCACCCCGCTGGACGACGTCCTGGCGGCGATGCGGGCCAGCGGCGCGCACCTGGCGGCGGTCGTCGACGACCAGGGCCGAGGCCTCGGTCTGGTGACCATGGAGGACGTGCTGAAGGAACTCGTGGGCCACGCACCGGCCGCCTGAAACGGCGCTCCGCGGGGCCGGTAGGATCTCGCCCGCCATGCAGATGAACGCCTCCCACACCAGCTTCGTCGCGCTCGGCGACTCCTTCACCGAAGGCATGTCGGACGCGCTCCCCGACGGCTCCTACCGGGGCTGGGCCGACCTCCTCGCCGGGCGCCTCGCCGCCCACACGCCGGGCTTCCGCTACGCGAACCTGGCGGTGCGCGGGAAGCTGATCCAGCAGATCGTGGACGAGCAGGTGGAGACCGCCGCCTCGATGGAGGCCGACCTGGTGACCCTGGTGGGCGGGCTCAACGACGTGCTGCGGCCCAAGTGCGACGTGGTGAAGGTGTGCGCGCTGCTGGAGGAGGCCGTGGAGCGGCTGGCGCCGTCCTGCCGGCAGCTGGTGCTGATGCGCAGCCCGGCCCGCCGCGGCCCGGTGGCCACGCGTTTCCTGCCCCGCATGGAACACCTGTTCGGCTTCGTCGACGACCTGGCCGCCCGGCACGGCGCGCTCGTGGTGGACCTGTACGGCGCCCAGGTGCTGGGCGACCCGCGCCTGTGGGCGGAGGACCGCCTGCACCTGGACGGCGAGGGCCACCGCCGGGTCACCGAGGCGGTCTGGCAGACCCTCGGGCACACCCCGCAGTTCGACTGGACCAAGGCCCTGCCCGACTCCGTCCCCCTGTCCTGGCCCGCGCGCCGCGCCGCCGACCTGCGCTTCACCCGCCGGCACCTCGTCCCGTGGATCGGCCGCCGCCTCACCGGCCGCTCCTCCGGCGACGGACTGCCCCCCAAGCGCGCCGAACTGGTCCCGTACGAGTTCTGAACGAACCTCCGGGGGCGCCGCGCTCGCACTGTGCCCGTGGGCAGGAGGCGGGACTTTGCGGGACCGGACGTCAGCCCCGGCGGGACCGCCCGGGGCGGGCGTTGCCGCCGGGGAGCCGGGCGGTCCGCAGGTCGCGCGCTGTCAGCTCTCCGGGTGGCCCCGGTGGCCGGCCCGGCGACCACCGGATCCGAGCGCCCCAGCGCGCTACGCGCATAGACCGGTCCGGGGCGCTGACCTGCGCCGACGCGCAGTAGAATCTCGCTACGTGACTTCCAAGCCCCGCATCCCCAACGTCCTGGCCGGCCGCTACGCCTCCGCGGAGCTCGCCACCCTGTGGTCCCCCGAGCAGAAGGTGGTGCTGGAGCGCCGCCTGTGGCTGGCGGTCCTGCGGGCCCAGAAGGACCTGGGGATCGAGGTGCCTGACCAGGCCATCGCGGACTACGAGCGGGTGCTGGAGCAGGTCGACCTGGCGTCGATCGCCGAGCGGGAGAAGGTCACCCGGCACGACGTCAAGGCGCGCATCGAGGAGTTCAACGCCCTCGCCGGGCACGAGCACGTCCACAAGGGCATGACCTCGCGCGACCTCACCGAGAACGTCGAGCAGCTGCAGATCCGGCTCTCCCTGGAGCACGTGCGCGACCGCACCGTCGCCGTCCTGTCCCGGCTCGGCCGGCTCGCCGCCGAGTACGCGGAGCTGGTCATGGCCGGCCGTTCGCACAACGTGGCCGCCCAGACCACCACCCTCGGCAAGCGCTTCGCGACCACCGCCGACGAGCTGCTGGTCGCCTTCGCCCGGGTCGAGGACCTGCTCGGCCGCTACCCGCTGCGCGGTATCAAGGGACCGGTCGGCACCGCTCAGGACATGCTCGACCTGCTCGGCGGTGACGCCGGCAGGCTCGCCGAGCTGGAGCGCCGGATCGCGGCGCACCTCGGCTTCTCCGAGGTCCTCACCTCCGTCGGCCAGGTCTACCCCCGCTCGCTGGACTACGACGCCGTGACCGCACTGGTGCAACTGGCCGCCGCGCCGTCCTCGCTCGCCAAGACGATCCGCCTGATGGCCGGCCACGAGCTGGTCACCGAGGGCTTCAAGCCCGGCCAGGTCGGCTCCTCGGCCATGCCGCACAAGATGAACACCCGCTCCTGCGAGCGCGTCAACGGCCTGGCGGTCATCCTGCGCGGTCACGCCTCGATGGTCGGCGAGCTGGCCGGCGACCAGTGGAACGAGGGAGACGTCTCCTGCTCCGTGGTGCGCCGGGTGGCCCTGCCGGACGCGTTCTTCGCGTTCGACGGCCTGCTGGAGACCTTCCTGACGGTGCTCGACGAGTTCGGTGCCTTCCCGGCGGTCATCGCCCGCGAACTCGACCGCTACCTGCCGTTCCTCGCCACGACGAAGGTGCTCATGGGCGCGGTGCGGGCCGGCGTCGGCCGCGAGCTGGCGCACGAGGTCATCAAGGAGCACGCGGTCGCCTCGGCGCTCGCCATGCGCGAGAAGGGCGCCGAGCGCAACGAGCTGCTGGACCGGCTCGCCGAGGACGAGCGCATCCCGCTCGACCGGGCCCAGCTGGACGCGCTCATGGCCGACCGCCTGTCCTTCACCGGCGCGGCCGCGGACCAGGTCGCCGAGGTCGTGCGGCGGGTCGGCGAGGTCGCCGGCCGGTACCCGCAGGCGGCCGCCTACACCCCCGGGGCCATCCTCTGACCACGGTCCGGCCCCGCCCGAGCCGGGACGAACTGGAGGCCGCCCGCGACCGCGTCATCCCCGACGTGATCGCGGACGGCCTGCGGGTGCTCTTCTGCGGCATCAACCCGGGGCTGCTGTCGGCCGCCACGGGCCGGCACTTCGCTCGCCCCGGCAACCGCTTCTGGCCGGTGCTGCACGCCTGCGGGTTCACCCCGCGCCGGCTCGACCCGGCGGAGCAGGACGAACTCCTCACGTACGGGCTGGGGATCACCAACGTCGTCGCCCGCGCCTCGGCCCGCGCCGACGAGCTGACGCGCGACGAACTGGTGGAAGGCGGGCGGCTGTTGACGGAGACCGTTCTGCGGTACGAGCCGCGCTGGCTCGCCGTCGTGGGCGTCACCGCCTACCGCGTCGCCTTCGCCGAGCCCCGCGCCCGCATCGGCCCCCAGGAACGCACCATCGGCGGCACCCGGATCTGGGCCCTGCCCAACCCCAGCGGCCTGAACGCCGGTTGGTCGACGCAGGCCATGACGGAGGAATACGGTCGCCTCCGCGACGCGTCGCAGGGCTGATGCGCACGTGGGAACGGGGCCCCGGCGGAACGCGCGTCGGACGCGGCGTCCGACGGACCGGTGACGATACGACCGCAGTTGCAGACCATCGGCGCTTGCGGGCGAGAGCATCGTTCGAAGGGTCCGCGCGGTGCGGCGCGAGCCTGGTCCGACCAATTCAGAGTGGGAGCGGCATGGGGCGATCCAGAGTAGCGCGTCCGGCTGCAATGAACAGCCGGAGCGCTTCCTGGGTGGCGCCGAAATGAGTGTCGATCGCGCGGTTCATCTCCCTCACTGCCTCTGGCGTCAACTCTCCCGCGCCAGACCGTGCGTCGTGTGACTCAGCGCAATTCATCAGGTCGCGCAGGCTGTCGATGCACTTGTTCGCCCATTCGGACACTTCGTCGGGCCCTAGCAGCCCCACCGCGTATGAAGCCGTGACGGCATCTCTGTGTGCCCTCCTTCCCTCCATGCGGAGGGTGCGAGTCTGCTCTCGGGTGGGATCCGCTGGAATGCAGGATCTGTGGTAGTCAAGGGCTGCCCCTCGGGCCGCCAAAACTCGCTCAGCGAACTCCTGGTAAGCCGTTCGCCTGTGCTCTCTGCTCCACCGGTGGTGCTCTAGGCGGAGGTCCAGGTCTTGCAAGTTCGCTTGCCTGTGAGTCTGACGTTCCTCCTGCCGCTCAAGCGCTTGCTGTTTCACACGATCGGAGCGGAGAGCGAGAAACCCTGTCAGTCCGCTACCTATCAAGGTTCCGATGATGCCCGTAAGCGAGAGAACCAGCGATTGCGACATGTTTCATCTCTGCGTCGGAGAAGGTGACGCTACTCCTGCTGTATCGGGCGAGCAGTGAGCCTTTCGCCCCCGGCTGGAGCCGTCGCTGGATCGACGTGCTACCACTCAGTGGTGCCTCGCTGGCCGCCGCACCGGGCGACCCGTGCGACGGGACGGCATGACGTGACGCACCGCACCGACCTGGTGCTGCACCTTCCGGCGAGAGGCGGTGTCTGAACGGTGGCCAGACAGACCAGCCCTCCTCTGACGGGACGTGCGTGATGTCGCCGCACCACCGCGCATCGAGTGCGGCTCGGATCGGCTGGAAGTCGCGCAGAATCAGGTCAGGGCGGACGGCCGCGAGCGGGTCCAAGATCGTGGTGCGGTGTCGCCGTCTGCGGTGCCGGCCGGCCAACCCGGCCAGGCGCATCAGCCACGCAACCCGAGGACGGCCGCAGGCGATGCCCTCACGCCGGAACACGGCATGGACGCGCGGAGCTCCACTTGAGCGCCCTACGCGCCCCTTGCGCCGGGCAGTCCCCGGAGGGGACCCGCAGGGCCCCTCTGGGATGCAACGGTGACCAGCGAGGGAGCCACGTGTCGAAGGCGAGCCCCACGTAGCGCGCGCCGCTCGCCCCGGCAGGGTAGCCGAGGGCTCGACGAAGGCGGAGAGGGCTGGTTGGGGTGAAGACGGGGGCGGTGGCGCGCCCAGGACCAGGGCTCAGGCGGCGGGCCAGGAGTCATCTCGCGGCACGGGGAGGGGTGCGGGCTCGGCATGACGGCCCCGGGTACGGCACGGCGCCAGGGCACCGGGATCGCTGTGCCAGCCGTCAGCCTGTTGCGGGCCGTCGTGCTTGACGACACATCAGGCCGAAACCGGCCGTCGGCCCAACGGCCGCGGCGAGGAGTGCGACCGGTCACGGCAGGGCCGCGGCGTCACCGACGGCGGCCACGAGCTGGAGGGGCAGCTCCGCGTCCCGCTGCCCGACGCAGACGCCGATCCAGCGGCCGTCGACGCGCCAGGCCCACGCCTCCTGGGCGTAGTCGCACAGCGTGCGGAGCGGGCGGGGCACCGGCTCCCCTTCGACGAGGCGTTCGAGGTGCGCGGTGAGGTCGACCGTCTCGGGGACGCCCCAGCGCTGCGTGAACACCTCGACCAGGGCCTGGCACTCGGCTTCCAGGTCGTCCTCGGCCTGCCGTCCGCGTGCCGGATCCCCGTCGGCGTCCCAGAAGTCCTCGCTGATCCGAAGGTCCGCTATGTGGTACCCGGGTCCGCTGTCGACCGCGCCGTGGCGCTCGTCGCGCGCCGGGAAGGGGCGGGCGCGCAGCGCGTCGACGGTGGCCACGTGGCCGGGCAGGTCCATGGCTCCAGTAAACCCCCCGCCTGTGACACTTGACATCGAGTCAGTAACCCTTCGCCGGTGCTACTCGCCGCGGGCCGCCAGGGCGGGTACGATCCGGCCAACACGCGCGCAAGCTGGGAGGACGTAGGTTGGGGCGGCTCACCGGCGGGGACCCGTCCCTGCTCCGGCGGATCAATTCCGCGGTGGTGCTCCATGCGCTGCGCGGCGAGCCCGCCGTGAGCCTGACCGAGCTGGTGCGGACGACGGGGCTGTCCCGGCCGACCGTCGAGGGCGTGATCGAGGGCCTGACGGAGTCGGGCCTGGTGGTGGAGGCGCCGCAGGAGCCCGGTGACGCGCGCAAGCAGGGCCGCCCGGCCCGCAGGTTCCGCTTCCACGCCGAGGCGGGGCACCTGCTGGGCGTGGAGATCGGGGCCCGGCAGATCAGGGCGCTGCTGTCCGACCTGAGCGGCCGGGTCCTCGGGTCGCTGGCGCACGACGTGGCCGACACGCTGCCGGCCGAGGAGCGCCTGGAACGGGTCCGCGGCACCGTCGCCGAGCTGCTGCGCAAGGCCGGCGTGGCCCGCAGCACGCTGTGGGCGGTCGGTGTGGGCAGCCCGGGGATCGTCGAGACCGACGGCGCGGTCCGGCTGAGCACGGCGCTGCCCGGCTGGACGGGGCTGCCGCTGGGCGAGCGGCTGCGCCGGTCGTTCCGCTGCCCCGTCCTGGTCGAGAACGACGCGAACGCCGCCGCCGTCGCCGAACACTGGAAGGGCGCGGCCGTCGGCACCGACGACCTGGTGTTCGTGCTGGCGGGGCTGAGCCCCGGGGCCGGGTCGCTGATCGGGGGCCGGCTGCACCGCGGCTTCGGCGGGGCGGCCGGCGAGATCGGGGCGCTGCACCTGCTGGGCCGTGAGGCGAGGCCGGAACGGCTGCTGTCCACGACGGGGACGCCGCTGCACCCGCTGGACGAGTCCGCGGTGGCCGAGGTGTTCGCGCTCGCGAGATCGGGGGACGTCCAGGCGCGGGAGGCCTTCGACCGGTTCCTGCAGCGCCTGGTGCACGACGTGGCGGCGCTGGTCCTGGCGATAGACCCGGAGCTGGTGGTGATCGGCGGCTGGGCGGCCGGCCTGGACGGCGTACTGGAGCCGCTGCGCACGGAGTTGGCGCGCTACTGCCTGCGGCCGCCGCAGGTCGCGCTGTCCGCGCTGGGGCACGAGGCGGTCGCGACCGGGGCACTGCGGCTCGCACTCGACCACGTCGAGGAACAGCTGTTCGCCGTGGCCCGGACCTCACTGCTCGGCCGCTGAACCACGGCCCACGGAGGTCGCGCCGCACCACGAAGCAGGGCAATACGGGCGAAATTCCGCGGCCCGTCGGCCTGCCTGCTTTGCCGGGTTGTCCGACCAGCCGACGATCCGTCGCATCGGCGAGGGTGCCGCGCCGCGGGCGCGGCCGGCGAAGGGCGTCCCGCGTGCGGCGAGCAGTGATCCTGGCAGTGTCCGTGGTGCTGACGGCCGGCGCGGCGACGGCCCCGGCCGCCGCGCACTTCCCGGATCCCGTGGTCGCCGGGCACCTGCGCATGGCGGGGGCCGCGGTGGCGGCCCGGGCGGCCGGGGCCACCGGGATCGACTTCGGGACGTGCCCCGCGGACAGCGGGCTCAAGGCGCCGGTGCAGTGCGGCACGGTCCGGGTGCCCGTGGACTACGCGGAGCCGGGCGGCGCGAAGATCGCCCTGCTGGTGAGCCGGTTGCGCGCGGCGGGCCCCGCCTCCGTCCGGCAGGGCTCGCTGGTGTTCAACCCGGGCGGCCCGGGGTCGTCGGGGCTGTGGTTCCCCGGAGTGGGCCGGCCGGGCGTGGGGGCGGTCACCCGCAAGGTCTGGGAGACCGCGGCCAGGACGTACGACCTGGTGGGCTTCGACCCGCGCGGGGTCGGCCACTCCGCGCCGCTGTCCTGCCAGGACCCGGCGGGCTACCAGCGCTCCCCCGGCCCCGACCCGCGACTGCCCACCGCCGCGGTGAAGGCGGCCAAGCGCGCGGAGGCCCGGCGCAAGGCCGAGGACTGCGGTGCGCGGGGCGGCGCCCTGCTGCGGAACATGCGCACCGCGGACCTCGCGCGGGACCTCGACGTCATCCGCGCCGCCCTGGGCGAGCCGCGCCTGAACTACTACGGCGTCTCCTACGGGACGTACCTCGGCGCGGTGTACGCCACCCTCTTCCCCTCGCACGTGCGCCGCATGGTCGTGGACAGCGTCGTCAACCCGGACCCGCGCGGTGTCTGGTACGGCGCCAACCTCGCGCAGGACGTGGCCTTCGAGCGCCGCTGGGCGGACTGGCGCGCATGGGTGGCCGGACACGACGCCGTGTACGGTCTCGGCACGACGCCCGGCCGCGTGCAGGCGAACTTCGACCGTGCGATGCGGATGCTCGGCAAGCGCCCGGCCGGCAAGGTGGGGGCGGGCGAACTGCACTCGGCGGCGGTGCAGGCCGCGTACTACGACCAGCGCTGGGTCTCCTTCGCCCACCTGCTCTCGCGCTACCTGCGCGGTGACGACGACCCGTTGATCGCCGCGGCCGCCCCGGACCCCGGGCAGGCGAAGGACGAGGAGAACGGCGAGGCCGTCTACCTGGCGGTGGAGTGCTCGGACGGGGTATGGCCGCGCGACTGGAACGTGTGGGACCGCGACAACTCGCGGGTCGCGCGCCAGCGTCCCTTCGAGACCTGGGCGAACGCCTGGCTGAACCTGCCCTGCGCCTCGTGGCCGGTCGGGGGCGGGCGGGCGGTGGACGTCGGGGCGCGCCCGGGGTCGGGGCTGCCACCGGTGCTGATCGTCCAGTCGGAGCGGGACGCGGCGACGCCGTACGAGGGCGCGGTCGAGCTGCACCGCAGGCTCCCGGGCTCACGGATGATCACCGAGGAGGGGCGCGGCTCCCACGGCCTGATCAGCTTCTGGAACGAGTGCGTCACTGCGCGCGTCGACCGGTACCTGGTGTCCGGCACCGTCGGGGACCGGGACGTCCGCTGCTCCGGGCACCCGCTGCCCGTGCCCTCCGGCCGTGGCGGCGCCGAGGACGCCAACACGGGCCGCTTCTACTGACCGGACGGGACGGGCGGCGGGGTCACGACGCGGCGGCGTGCCGCTCCTGGCCGTGGTGGGTGATCTCCATCCCGCCGCTGTCGCCGAAGGTCAGCCGGCAGGTGTCGGCGCGGTAGGTGGCCACGGCGACGGCCGCGACGCGTCCGCCGCTGAAGTAGCGGGTGGTGACGACCAGCACGGGAGCACCCGGCAGCCGGTCGAGCTGCTTGGCGTCCTCGGCGCGGGCCGAGCCCAGCTCCACGGCCCGGTCGTCGCCGTCGAGTTCGAGGGCATGCAACTCCCGCAGGACCGCGGGCGCGTGACCGGCCGGCGTCAAATCGCCGGGGAGGCCGGGGACGGAGGCCACGGGAACGTACAGCAGCTCGGTGGCGACGGGCTGACCGCCCATCGAGCGGACCCGGCGGACGGTGTGCACCGCCTCGTCGGTGTCGGTGCCGAGCACGTCGGCGACGGCGGCGGGGGCGACGGCCTCGACACAGCCCACGGTGCGCCAGGCGTCACCCGCGGCGCCGGGCCGGCTGCCGCTCGACGCGCCGACGGAGACGCCCACGCGCGGCGGCGCGACCGTGGTGCCGACACCGCGCCGGCGCTGCAGGCGGCCCTCCAGCTCCAGCTGCTCCAGGGCCTGGCGCAAGGTGGCCCGGGCGACGCCGAAACGGGCGGCGAGCTCGCGCTCGTTGGGCAGGATCTCGCCGACCTCGAACTCGGAGTCGAGGGCGTCGACGAGCACGGTCTTGAGGTGCCAGTACTTGGGCTCCGGCACGTTCTCGAGCTGCGTGGTCCCCACCCTGTCCTCCGCGATCGGGCTGACGCCGTCCGGGGTTTGTTCAGCCTTGTTTCCGAACGGCTCTTTATTAAAGGTTCTTGCACTACTAGGCGACGATAGAGCGGCCCTTCGACTTGGTCAAGACCAATGCTCAGGGGCCTGGCAACGTGCGGCGGGCACGACCGCGCGCTGTTCACGAGGTGTTCGCGCCCGTCATGCGCCCTTCGCGCGCTGGTAGCGTTCGTGATCACGTCGAGTGAGTGAGGGAGCTGGCATGGGTCCGGTCACGGTGGTCACCGGTGGCGGCCGCGGAATCGGCGCGGCGGTCGCCCTGCGGCTGGCACGCGGGGGGCACGCCGTCGGTATCGGTTACGAGCGGGACGCCGACGCCGCGGAGGACACCGCGCGCAAGGTGCGGGACGCGGGCGCCCGCTGCGTCGTGGTGCGCGTCGACACCAGCGACGCCGCGCAGGTGGACGCGCTCTTCGACACGGTGGGCGAACAGCTCGGCGCGGTGACCGGTCTCGTCAACAACGCCGGCATCACCGGTCCGCTGGGACGGTTCACCGAGACCCCGGTCGAGGTCATGCGCCGGGTGATCGACGTCAACGTGATGGGCGCGATCCTGTGCGCCCGGCGCGCGGCTCTGGGGATGTCCACGCGGCACGGCGGCCGGGGCGGCGCGATCGTCAACATCTCCTCCGGCGCCGCGACACTCGGCGGTCCCGGGGAGTACGTGCACTACGCCGCCAGCAAGGCGGCGGTCGACGCGCTGACCGTGGGCCTTGCCAAGGAACTGGCCCCGGACGGCGTACGCGTCAACTCCGTGCAGCCCGGCATGATCGTGACCGACATCCACGCCGCGATGGGCGACCCCGAGCGGCCCTGGCGCAACCGCGAGCGCGTGCCCATGCGGCGGCCGGGTGAGCCGGACGAGGTCGCCGGCGCGGTGGCGTGGCTGATGTCGCCGGACGCGTCCTACACCACGGGCGCGGTGCTGCGCGTCTCCGGCGGTCTGTAGCGCCGCCCGCTACTCCCGGGCGGCGGCCTCCTCTTCGTCCTCCGCGTCGATCGTGCGCAGCACGTCGGTGGCGAGCGCGGCGACCTGGGGGATCAGCTCCGGTGTGGCGAGGGCGAGGTGGCACAGCGACCAGGTCAGGGTGACGACGCGGCTCCGCCTCGCCTCCAGGGCGTCCAGCAGGCGGCGCCCGACGAGCCCGGCCGCGTCCTTGCGCACGGCGGGATCGGTCCAGGCGGTCGCGACGATCGCGAGGGCGGCCGCCTCGCACACCCAGTCCTCGGCGTTGTTCAGTACGTCCACCAGGAGCGCGCGGCGCCGTGAGACGGCCCAGGGCTCGTCCGTGCGGTGATGCGCCAGACCCAGGCACGCCCAGACCTGCACGCACCGTATCCACAGGTCGGGGGCCTGGGCGGCGAGCGCGCGGCCCAGGTCGTCCTCGCGCGGGGCCGGCGGGTGGACGAGCACGCCGAGCAGGTCCTCGGGTTCGAGCCCGGAGAGCGCCACCGCGTCGTCGTAGGCCGCGACCAGGTGCGGCCAGCCGTGCCACGCCAGCCGGCGCACCGCTTCGGCCGCCTCCGGGGACGGCGGGCGTACGGCGGGCCGGGCGGTCGTGCCCTCGTAGGCCCACAACGCGACCTCGACGGGGCGCGGGGCGATCCGCAGGTCCGGGTCGGGCACGGACTGGATCTCGGTCACCGCGTTCGGATAGGCGGCCCGCAGTGCGAGCAGCGCGCTCGGCGGTTCCAGGGCGGAGACGGTGAGCGTCAGCCCGGCCTCGGCGGGCACGGACTGCCCGAGCGCCTGGTGCAGCAGGCTGACGACGGCCTCGTTGCCCCCGGGTATCCAGTTGAGCCACGGCGTGCCCTGGCTCAGCCGGGTCAGCAGGTCCGCGGCGTAGCCATGCCCGGGTTGCGCCCGCAGGTGGTCGGCGAGGGCGACCAGGTGCCGCAGGTCCGGCTCCACCGCGTGACGCAGCGCGTGAACGGCGGGTGCCGCCTTGGGGTGCGCGGGGTCGGCCGCCAGCGCCCGCTCGGCCCACGCCACACCCTCGGCGGGACGGCCGAGCGACTCCAGCAACTCGGCGATGTCGACGTACAGGTCGAGGTCGGAGGGATCGCGGGCGACCTCGCGCTGCCAGACGTCCAGCGCCTGCGCGGGGCGGCCGGCGCTGCGCAGCGCGTAGCCGAGCATCACCGCGGCGGGGTGGGAGGGTTCGAGCTCGTACGAGCGGCGTGCCCAGCCCACGGCCTCCTCGCAGCCGCCCATGCGGCGGGCGAGGCTGGAACCGCACCAGAGCAGCATCGTGTGGCCGGGGTGGCGCGCGGCGCTCGCCCGGACCAGGTCGAGAAGCGGCAGCAGCGGGCCGCGCCGCTCCTCGTCCACGGGGTCGGGCAGGTGCGGCGCGACGCGCGCGGCGGCGCGGGCCACGGTGTCCGGGCGGACGAGTTCCGCGATGTCGGGGCGGCGCAGCCACGCCACGTCCAGCCACGGCCGCTGCGGTTCGTGCCCGGCGCACTGGGCGAGCAGGCCGACGGCCTCGTCCCAGTGGCCCGCGACCGCGCAGAGGTGGCCGCGCGCCGCCACGGTGCCGATGAACGCCCGCTGCTCGGGGGCGAAGTACGTCAGCGCCGGCTCCGCGCCCCCGACACGCGCGGCGAACTCGGCCAGCGCCTCGTGGATCTCGGGGAGTCCCGGGTCACGCGCCAGTGCGTCCTCGAGGTGCCGGGCGGCGTGCCCGAGGTCACCCCCGGCCAGCGCGATGCGCGCGGTGGCCACCTCGCCCTCCGCCTCCAGGCGCGCCCCGCCCCCGTGGCCCTCCGGATGTTCGTGCACAGCCGCTCCCCACCTCGAACCGCTCCTGGCGCCCCCGCCCCGGGCACCCTAACCGACGCCGTTGAACGCCCTGTCGGTGTGCCCTGGTAGGAAGGCGGTGTGGAGAACGCACACGCTCACCCCGAGGACCTCGCCGCAGGAGTTCGGCCGACCGGGCGGATGGTGGAGCCCCGGGGTCACGCGGACTTCGACGTCGGCCGCGCGTGAGGCGCCGGGCAATGCCGATTCGTTAACACAAGGAAACGGATTCAAAACCCGAGCGGGCGTTCCGGCGTACACAATCCCTCCAGCCTCCAGCAGGTTGCCCGGTTGTCGCACCAACCCCGAGGAGCACCATGTCCGCTCAGGCCACCGACGTGGCGAAGGGCTCGCCGCCGCCACCGCAGAATCCATGGGACCGCTACTTCCGCATCGGGGAGCGCGGGTCGACCTTCGGCCGCGAAGTCCGCGGCGGTTTCGCCACCTTCTTCACCATGGCGTACATCCTCGTGCTGAACCCGATCATCCTGGGGAGCGCGAAGGACAAGTTCGGCCACGTCCTGTCGACCGGTCAGCTGGTCACCGCCACCGCGCTGGTGGCGGCGGTCATGACCATCGTCATGGGCGTCGGCGGCAACCTGCCGCTGGCCATCGCGGCGGGCCTCGGCCTCAACGCGGTGGTCGCCTTCCAGATCGCGCCCATGATGAGCTGGGACGACGCGATGGGCCTGATCGTCATCGAGGGCCTGGTGATCTGCGTCCTGGTGGTGACCGGGCTGCGCGAGGCGGTGATGCACGCGATACCCCAGCCGCTGAAACAGGCGATCAGCGTGGGCATCGGCCTGTTCATCGCCTTCATCGGCTTCGTGGACGCCGGCTTCGTCAGCCGCATCCCGGACGCGGCGAACACCACGGTGCCCGTCCAACTGGGCGGGACCGGTGCGTTGTCGGGCTGGCCGGTGCTCGTCTTCTGCCTGGGGGTGCTGCTGACGATCGCGCTGCTGGCCCGGAAGGTGAAGGGCGCGATCCTGATCAGCATCGTCGCCATGACAGTGCTGGCGATCGTGGTCGACGCCGTCGCGGACGTGAAGAGCTGGGGGCTGACCACGCCCAAGGTGCCGGACGACGTGTTCGCCGCGCCGGACTTCGGGCTGCTGGGGCACTTCAGCCTCTTCGGCGCCTTCGCCGAGGTCAGCTTCATCACGGTGGTGCTGCTGGTCTTCACCCTCATCCTGTCGGACTTCTTCGACACCATGGGCACGGTCGTCGGCATCACGGCCGAGGCCGGCCTGCTGGACGAGGAGGGCAAGGTCCCCAACCTGGGCCGGGTGCTGCTCATCGACGGTGCCGCGGCGGTCGCGGGCGGCGCGGCCTCTTCGTCGTCGAACACGGCCTACATCGAGTCGGCGGCGGGCGTCGGCGAGGGGGCCCGTACCGGTTTCGCCAACCTGGTCACCGGCGGTCTGTTCGCGGTGGCGCTCTTCCTGAGCCCGCTGCTGACGATCGTGCCGCTGCAGGCGGCGGCCCCGGCGCTGGTCGCGGTCGGCTTCCTGATGATGACCCAGGTCAAGAACATCGGCTGGGACGACTTCGAGATCGCCATCCCCGCGTTCCTGACCATCTCCGTGATGCCCTTCACATACTCGATCACCAACGGCATCGGTGCCGGCTTCATCGCCTTCGTGCTGCTCAAGGCCGTGCTCGGCAAGGCCCGGCAGGTGCACTGGCTGCTGTGGGTGGTGTCGGCGCTGTTCGTCGTCTACTTCGCGATCGACCCGATCGAGCAGCTGCTCGGGGTCGGGTAGCGCCCGGCGGGCCGCGGGCGGCCGGCACGGCCTCCCGCGGCCCCACGATGAAGACCCCGACCGGGACGGGGGCCCCCGGTCGGGGCCGCTGGCCGGGCCGGCGCTCCGCGCGCGGCCCGTACCTGTCGAACTACCGGCGCAGGGCCGGAGTTCCCGCCCGTTCCGGATCGCCCGGTGTGATGTGGCGCACCCCGCGCCGAACGCCACCCCTGCCGCCACCAGCAGGCTGCCGGCCAGCTGTCCGGGGCCGTACGTGCCCACGCCGGCGAGCGGCGCGGTCACCGCGGCGGAGACCGGGATCAGCCCGGAGAAGAGCGTCGCGCGCTCGGCGCCGATCCGCTGGACGCCCGCGTACCAGCAGACGAAGCCGATCACGGTGGTG
Source organism: Actinacidiphila sp. bgisy160 (assembly GCF_057707815.1). Classification (NCBI taxonomy): domain Bacteria; kingdom Bacillati; phylum Actinomycetota; class Actinomycetes; order Kitasatosporales; family Streptomycetaceae; genus Actinacidiphila; species Actinacidiphila sp. bgisy160. Next base: position 39,902 of record NZ_JBYIQW010000033.1, on the reverse strand, counting down.
ACCGCCGCCTGCCAGCCCAGGGCCAGCGCCTCGGCGCCGGTGGGCGGCCGGAAAGCGGCCGCGCCGTCGAGGGCGAAGCCGAGCAGCGCTGCCTCGGCCGCGGCGACGCCGCACACGCACGCCGACAGCAGCTTCGGCCCGAGCGGCGCAAGCACCGGCACGGCCAGCACGGCGAAGGCGACCTCTCCGCCGAGCGCCGCCAGCGACCACAGCAGCCCGGCGGCGTCGGCGGCGCCCCAGCCCTGCACCACGAACGCCCCCGCGGCCACCAGGACGGCGGCCGCCGTCACCCGCGGTGCCGGGCGCCGGCCCGCCGCGGCGGGCACCAGCACGGCGACGACGACGGGCGCGCAGCCCACCAGAACCCCGGGCACGGCCGGTTCTGCGGTGCGCTCGGCACCCAGCACCGCGAGGTTGAAGGCCACCATCCCGGTGGCGGCCAGCACGGCCAGCCGCGCCCACTCCCGCGGGGTGAGCGCGCGCAGCCGTCGCCCGGCACCGCGCCGGGCGAGGGGCAGCAGGAGCAGGCAGGCCAGGCCGTAGCGCAGGGCCTGGCCCCCGGCGTGCGGGTATCCCACGAGGACCCCGGACGCGGTGAAGGAGCCGCCGACCAGGACGCAGGCGAGGGCCGCGAGCATCGCCCCGCGGCGGTACGAGAGATCCATGGCAGGCACGTTAGGAAGGCCGGCCGGTCCGGTTTAAGGTCCAATGCGATGACGGTTACGGGGACCAGTGGGAGCGGGGACGGCGGCGAAGGCGGCGGTCCGTGGACGGCGGCGTGGGAGCTGCTGCTGCCGGCGGCGGGCGCGCCCGCCCGGCGGCGCGGCCGGGTGCTCCAGGCGGCGTTGCGCGACGCCGTCCGCTCGGGGCGGCTCGCCGCGGGCACGCCGCTGCCGTCGAGCCGTGAACTGGCCGCGGATCTGGGGGTGTCGCGGGGCCTGGTGACGGACGCGTACGCGCAGCTCACCGCCGAGGGGTACCTGCTGAGCCGGCAGGGCGCGGGCACGTGGGTGGCCGGCGCGGTGGCGCGGCCCGTCGCCGCGGTGCCGGACGGTTCCCCCGTGGACGTGCGGGGCGGTCCCGCGGACTTCCGCCCCGGGGTGCCGGACCTGTCGCTGTTCCCCCGGGCGGCGTGGACGGCGGCGCACCGGCGGGTGCTCGGCCGGCTGCCGAGCCTGGCGCTCGGCTATCCCGATCCGCGCGGGCTGCCGGAACTGCGCGGCGCGCTGGCCGACCTGCTGGCCCGCCGGCGCGGGGTGGCGGCGGACCCGGGGCGGCTCGTGGTGTGCTCGGGTGTCGCGCAGGCGCTGACCCTGCTGGGGATGGTGCTCGCCGGGCGGGGTGTGCGGTCGGTGGCGGTGGAGGACCCGGGCAGCCCGGAGCAGGCGGCGCTGTTCGCGGCCGTGGGCCTGACGGCGGTGCCGGTCCCGGTGGACGGGAACGGGCTCGACCCGGTGGCGCTCGCGGCGTCCGGCGCCCGGGCGGCGGTGGTGACGCCGTCCCACCAGTTCCCCACGGGGACGGCCTGCCCGCCGCGGCGGCGGGCCGAACTGCTGGAGTGGGCACGGCGCGTGGACGGCCTGCTGATCGAGGACGACTACGACGGCGACTTCCGTTACGACCGGGCCCCGGTCGGCGCGCTGCAGGGACTGGCCCCCGACCGTGTGGCCTACGCCGGTTCGGTCAGCAAGACGCTGGCACCGGGCCTGCGGCTGGGCTGGCTGGTGGCGCCGCCGGACGTCGCGGAGGCGGCGGCCGCGCGGAAGCGGACGATGGACCTCGGCAATCCGGTGACCGAGCAGGCGGTGCTCGCCGAGTTCGTCCGCTCCGGTCAGTACGACCGTCATCTGCGCCGCTGCCAGCGGCGGTACCGGGAGCGCCGGGACGCGCTCGTACGGGCGCTGGAGCGGCACTTCCCGGGCACGGAGGTGTCGGGGATCGCGGCCGGTCTGCACGTCGTGGCGGCGCTGCCCGAACGCCTCGGTCCCGAGCCGGTGTTCCTGGCGCGGGCGGCGCGCGCCGGGGTGACGCTGCGGCCGCTGTCGTCCTACACCGCCGGGGCCGGCGAGGGAGAAGCGGGAGGGGACGACAGGGTGCGGCTGGTCCTCGGCTACGCGCACCTGTCGGCGGGCGACGTCGAGACCTGTGTGCGTGTGCTCCGCGCGAGCGTCTGATCTCAATTCGGCAACAGCGGGTTTGAGCGGGGAATACCCCTTTATCGGCGAGCCTGGTTGCTTGATACACATGGTTCCGCGCGTTCCTGTCCGTCGACGGTCGCACCACTCCTCCCCTCTGCTCGCCGTGCCTTCGGCCGTCCCTCACCCGGGAACGCCCATGTCTTCGCGGACCGCGCCCTCGCGCGCCCTGCTGCCGCTGGTCGCGCTCTTCTGCGTCGGCTACCTCGCGCCGTACCTCATGCCGACCGTCGTCGGCCGCCTCGCCACCGGGCTCGCGCTGAGCGGTTCCCAGGCCGGGGCGGTCGGCAGCGCATTGCTGCTCGGCTCGGCCTGCGCCGAATTCACGCCGGCCTCGCCGGTGGACCGGACCGGCCGGGCGCGGCCGGCCCGGTACGGGCTGCTGGTGATCGCGGGCGGCTTCGCGACGGCCGCGGTCACCGGCCACGGGCCCCTTGCTGCTCGCCGCCGTGCCGCTCACCGCGCCGGCCCGGGGTGCCGGTTCCGGAAGCCGGGGCCGGGCGCCGCGGCGGTCCGCCGCGCCGCCGCGGTCGTGGCCCGCTCGGGCGTGGGCCGGGCCGCCTGAGGGGAAAACGGGATGCCGCGGCGGCGGCGCGTCTGACAGGGTGCTGCCTCGTGAACGACACCGCGACCGTACGCATCACCCCGCTCGCCGAGCGCCCCGAGCTGACCTCCCGGCTCTGGGAGATCTCCGAGAACTGGCCGGCCTTCGTCCCCCAGGACCCGGTCGCCGGGGCCCTGTTGCACCGGGTGGCCGAGGACTTCCCGCAGTACTGCGTCGTCGCGACCGACAGCGACCGGGTCGTGGCGCGCGGCTTCGCCGTCCCCTTCGACGCGACCCGCGAGGGCCGCGAGGAGACCCCCGACCAGGGCTGGGACCGCGTACTGGTGTGGGCGTACGCCGATCTGCGCGACGGGCGTGCGGCGACGGCCGCAAGCGCGCTGGAGATCACCATCGACACCGGCCACCTGGGCCGGGGCCTGTCGCACCGCATGGTGGCCGCGCTGCGCGACACCGCGCGGGGCCTCGGCCACGACGCGCTGCTCGCCCCGGTCCGTCCCACCGCCAAGCACCTGCGTCCGCGGCTCCCCATGGCCGACTACGCAGGCCTGCGGCGCGAGGACGGGCTGCCGGAGGACCCGTGGCTGCGGGTGCACGTCAGGGCGGGCGGCGTCATCGTGAAGGTGGCGCCGGCCTCGATGACGGTCAGCGGGACGCTGTCCCAGTGGCGGCGCTGGACGGGGCTCCCCTTCGACCGCGACGGCGCCGTCGAGGTGCCCGGCGCCCTGGTGCCGGTGCACTGCGACACCGCGCACGACCACGCCGTGTACGTCGAACCCAACGTCTGGGTCCGGCACCGCACGGAGCCGCGTTAGCCCAACGCCCGGTCGAGGTTGAAGGCGGCGCTGATCAGGGCGAGGTGCGTGAAGGCCTGCGGGAAGTTGCCGCGCTGCTCCCCGGCACGGTCGATCTCCTCGGCGTACAGGCCCAGGTGGTTGCCGTAGGTGATCATCTTCTCGAAGGCCAGCCGCGCCTCGTCCTTGCGCCCGGCGCGGGTGAGGGCCTCGACGTACCAGAAGGAGCAGATGGAGAAGGTGCCCTCGTCGCCGGGCACGCCGTCCGGGCTCGCCAGGGGGTCGTAGCGGTAGACCAGTGAGTCCGATACCAGGTCCTTGCCGAGGGCGTCGAGTGTCGAGAGCCACTTGGGGTCGGTCGGCGAGATGAACTTGGACAGCGGCATCATCAGCACCGACGCGTCCAGCACGTCCTCGCCCTCGCTCTGGGTGAACGCGCCCCGCTTTTCCGACCAGCCGTTCCTCATGATCCGCCGGTAGAGGTGGTCGCGGGCCCCGTACCAGCGTTCGCGGTTGGCGGGCAGGCCGCGGTGGTTCGCCATCCGGATGCCGCGCTCGATCGCCACCCAGCACATCACGCGGGAGTACAGGAAGTTCTTGCGGCCGCCGCGGGTCTCCCAGATGCCCTCGTCGGGCTGGTCCCAGTTGTCGCAGACCCAGTCCACGAGTTCGCAGACGGTGTCCCAGTGGTCGCTGGAGATCGGCTTGCCCCACTTGTCGTACAGGTAGAGGGAGTCGATGAGCTCGCCGTAGATGTCCAGTTGAAGTTGGTGGACGGCGTCGTTGCCCACCCGGACCGGCGCCGAGCCCGCGTAGCCCTCCAGGTGGCCGAGCTCCCGTTCGGGCAGCTCGGATCGGCCGTCGATGCCGTACATGATCTGCAAGGGGCCGGCGGTGCAGCGCGGTCCTCCCACGCAGACGCGGTCCGACAGGAAGTTCATGAAGGCCTCGGCCTCGTCGGTGAAGCCCAGCCGGAGCAGCGCGTACACGCAGAAGGCGGCGTCGCGGATCCAGACGTAGCGGTAGTCCCAGTTGCGTTCGCCGCCGATGCGCTCGGGGAGGCTGGTGGTGGGCGCGGCGATGATGGCGCCGGTCGGCGCGTAGGTGAGCAGTTTCAGGGTCAGCGCGGAACGGTGCACCATCTCGCGCCAGCGTCCCCGGTACTTCGACTGGGAGAGCCAGTGCCGCCAGTACTGCACGGTCTTCTCGAACTGGTCCTCCGCCTCGGTCAGCGGGCAGCCGCGCGGGCCGACCCCGTCGCCGACCTGGTCCAGGGCGAAGACGGCGGCCTCGCCCTCGGAGAGCTTGAACTGGGCCCAGACGTCCCGGCCGTCGTCCTCCAGCGGTACCGAGCAGGTCAGGGCGATGGTCTGGGCGGGGGTGGCGAACAGCGCCTGCATGCCGTTCATGTGCACGGTGTGCGGCATGGTGCCGTAGTCGAAGCGCGGCGCCACCCGCATCCGGAACGGCAGCATGCCCCGTACGCAGACCACGCGGCGGATCAGGCGGTGCCGGTCGGCCTCGTGGGACTCGTCGACGACCGGCATGAAGTCCTGCACCTCGCCCATGCCGTCCTCGGCGAAGAACCGGGTGATCAGCACATTGGTGTCGGGGAAGTAGAACTGCTTGGTGCGCGCGGGAACGTCCGCGGCCAGCTCGAAGCTGCCACCCCGGTCGGCGTCGAGGATGGAGGCGAAGACGCTGGGGGCGTCGAAGCGCCCGCAGCAGTACCAGTCGATGGTCCCGTTCGTACCGACCAGCGCGGCGCTGCGCAGGTCGCCGATGAGCCCGTGGGCGGCGATGGGCAGGTACCGGCCGTCGGCCGGCGCGAACTCGGACCGGAGGGCTTCGGCTGTCACGGTGGCCTCCTCGCGTGCCAGGAACCGGCAAAAGCCACCATTCAGACTAACCCCCAGGCCCTCCTCCTTCTCGGCCGGGAACGCGCGCCCGGCCGCGACCGCCCGCCCGGCCGTAACCGCGGCGCGGTCCGGGCCTACGCCTCCCCGGCCCGCGCCTGCTCCGGTCCTGCGGGGCGCTCGCCGACGTACTCCAGGACGGAGCGCGCCTCGGCCAGCCGCTGGGCGGCGACCTCGTCGTCCGGATCCGCGTCCTCGCCCTCGTACAGGGCGAGGACGGACCGGGCCCGCCGGGCGGCCGCGGTGTGCCGTCCCAGGTCGGCCTCCAGCCAGGCGGCCATGAGCTGGGCCGCGCTGCGCGCGGGACCCGGGTCGAAGACGGCGATCGCGCGTTCGGCGCAGGCCAGGCCCTCCTCGTACGCGGCGCGCGCCGAGCCGTCCGTGTCCTCCTCGCCGGGCTCGCCGGGACAGGCGCGGACGATCAGTTCGCCGGTCTGCCGGTGCGTGCCCGCCAGTTCGGCACGCAGGTGCACCGCGGCGTTCACGTCGCCGGCCGCCGTCGCCGCGGCCAGCGCCTCCTCGGCCACCGCGGCGGCCTCTGCCATCGCGGAACGGCCCTCGGCGAGACCGCCCCGGCCGTCGTGGAGGGCGAGCCAGGCACGGGCGCGCAGGGTGCGGACGAGCGGGACGGGGCGCTCCAGGTCGCGCCAGAGCTCACCGGCCCGGATGTACGCCTGTGCGGCCTCGCCGGCCAGCCCGGCCCGTTCCAGGGAGTCGGCGGCGAGGTTCGCGAGGACGGCGTGGTCCTGCTGCTCCTCCCAGCCCCGCGCGATCTCCGCGGCGAGCAGGAACTGCTCGGCGGCGGCGCGCGGCTCGTCCAGGTCGCGCAGCGCCTCCCCCAGCCACCAGCGGGCCTGGACGACCCGCCCGTCGTGGTGGGCGCGCACCAGGTCGGGCAGGGCGGTCTCCAGCACGGTCGCGGCCTCGGCGGCCCTGCCCTCGCGCAGCAGCGCTCCGCCGAGCACGAGCCGCGCCCAGGCGCCGAGCTCCTCGGACATGTCGCCCTCGTCGGCCCAGTGGGCGCCCTCCAGGGCGTGGTCGGCGGCCTCGGCGTCGGCTCCGCGGGCGGCGAGCGCGGCGGCGAGCACGGTGTGCAGGTGGGCGCGGTGCACCGGGCCCAGGGTGGCGGCGCCGTGCTCCAGCGCGGCGCGGGCGGCCTCCTCCGCGGTGGCGTGGTCGTCCCGCTGGAGGGAGAGGTCGGCGAGGAGTGCCTCGGGTTCTACGGCGTGCCACGGGGTTCCGGCCTCGTGGTGGAGGCCGGCGGCCCGCGCGAAGAGTTCGGCGGAGGTCGCGGCGTCGCCGCGCGCGGCGGTGTGGCGGGCCTGCAGCGCGATCGCATCGGCGAGCCGGCCTGCCATCCGCTCCTCGTCGCGGTGCTCCTCGGCGAAGGCGATGACGCCCCGCAGTTCCGCCTCGGCCTCGGCACCGGGCGGCCGGACGTGGACCCGGGCCAGCCAGGCCCCGGTGAGCTGGCGGGCGGTGGCGCGGCCGGCGCGGTGCAGCTCGCGCAGGGCGTCGACGGCGGCGTCGAGTGCGGCGAGGGACTGACCGGTCTGTTCCGCGACGGCCACCGCGTAGGCGGCGCGGGCGCGGCAGGCGGCGGCCTCGCCCGGCTCGCCGGCCTCCTCGAACAGCCCAGCGGCGTTCTCGAAGAGCGGTACGGCGACGGCGGGGTCGGTGAAGGCGCCGATGCCGGCGTGGTCGGCGATCTCGGCGCGGGCCAGGTCGTCCAGGGCGGTGCCGGTGCGCTCCGCGGCACGGCCCGCGGCGGCCCAGGCGGCGCCCGCGTCGGGGTGCTGGGCAGCACTGAGCCTGCGGGCCTCGGCGAGCAGCACGGGCACGTCCTCGGTGCCCGCGGGCATGGCGGCCGCTGCGGGGGGCGGCACGGGCTGCGGGCGGGCGGGCACGGTCAGGCGCTGCCGGGCCCGGACGCCCAGCGGGAGCCGTTCCACGAGGGGCTCGGCGGCGAGGCGCTCGTTCACGCGGCGGCTGACGGCGTCGTTGCCGTTGCGGGCGTCGAAGCGCGCGGCGATGGCGGCGGCCTCGCGCGCGGCGTGGGCGAGCAGCGTGCGGGCGGTCCATTCGGTGCCGGCCGGGCCGGGGACGCCTCGGTCGGCGTGCCCGAGGGCGACGAGGCGGCGCATCAGGATCCCGGTGACCGCCAGGTGGTCCATGAGCGTGTCGGGGTCTCCGGTGTCGGTGAAGTACGCGGGGTGCTCGGCGAGGATCTCCAGGGCGCGCGCCTCGTTGCCGGTCAGGGCGCAGAACTCGACGTGGCCCGCGACGGCGCCGCGCATGCTCTCCATGGAGCGCACCAGGCGGTAGCCGCGCAGGTGGTGGGCGCGCGCCTCGTCGAGCCGGCCGAGCCGGACCAGCGGCAGCAGCGAGGACGCCAGCACATTGTGCGGTTCGTGGGCACAGGTGTACTGCCCGGCCAGGACGGGCTCCCAGGTGTTCAGCGCCTGCTCGTCGCGGCCGCGGTCGACCTGCCAGCTGCCCTGGCCGTGGAGTTCGCAGGCGTGGCAGTCGGCCATGGCGTCGCGGTCCGCCGCCAGCCACGCGGCGTGGGCAGCCTCGGCGCGGGCGGTGTCACCCAGGTGCCGGGCGATGCGGAACTCGCCTTGGCGGACGGCGCGTTCGGAGTGGCCGGCGAGGCGGTAACGGTGCTCCATCTCGCTCTGCCACTTCTCGATGGAGGCGAGCGGGATACCCGGCTGGTCGAGCATGTTGCCGGCCACCCATTTGAAGATCCAGTGCAGGTGGTGGGCGCTCTCGCCGTCGAAGTCGCCGGGCCGCTCGTCCCACATGCGCAGCAGGCGGGCGAACGGCACGAAGAACTTGTCCCGCTCGCTGCTGTACGCGTAGGCGTTGACGAGGTTGAACAGGGCTTGCAGGAGGAGCGGGGTGTCACCGGTGGCCTCGGCCTCGGCGACGATGCGCTCCGCGCCGGCGTTGCGGGCGCGGCCCTCGGGCTCCTCCCGGTTCTGCCGCAGGGCGCGGCGTATCGTCTCGGCGGTCGGCGGCTGGTCGCTCATCGGCCGTCCTCCTGTTCGGCGTCGGCCGGCCTGTCGGCGGTCTGCGCCGCCCACTGCAGCAGGCCGAGGAAGGCGCGGTTGAGGAGCGCGGAGTCGGCGGGGCGCAGCGGGCGCTGGGCCATCAGCAGGGCCTGACCGTACAGCGCCTCGGCGGCGGTGCCGACGAGCTCGGGGTCGGTGAAGCCGCTGATCCGCCGGACCAGCGGGTTGAGGTGGTTCAGGACGAGCCGGGCGCGCGGGGCGCCGCCGCGCAGCGAGCCGAGGATCCCCGCCCACAGCTCGTCGGCCCGCTCCTCCTCCTCGGCGCGGGCGCGTTCGTGGCGGGCGGCCCGGTCGTCCAGGTGGAGCGCGGGGACGGTGACCGGGTGGAAGGTGCGCAGCGACACGTCGCAGCCGAGGGGGTCGAGCCGGGCGCGGGCCGCGGCGAGGAAGCCGGACAGGGCGAGTTCCTCGGCGGGGTCCACGGGGTCGAGGTGCGCGGTGACGGTGTCCGCGTCGAGTTCGGCGACGGCGGTGCCGGGACGCACGGTGGGCAGCAGCTCGACCAGGTCGGCGTCGTAGGTGTAGCCGCCGTTGACGACCCCGATGCCCTGCGCGGAGGCGATCGCGGCGACCTGCCGGTACTCCTCGACGGTGCGGGTGAAGTGGACGACGGGGTGGCGGCGGGCGAACTCCTCCAGCGACACCTGCCCGTCGGTGGTCTCGAACGGCAGCCACGGCAGCATCGTGCGGAGCATCTCCGCGTCGTGCCGGGCGAGCGACTTGACGCCGAGGTGGTGGACGGCGAGGAACTGGGCGAGCCGCTCCTGGTCGCCCGCGGCGAGTTCGGTCAGCCAGCCGCGGATGCGTTCGCCGAGCGCCTCACGGACGGCGGCGAGCGTCTCGTCGGCGTACAGACTCTCCCGGGAGGCGGTGGGGCGCAGGCTGTCGGTGTCGATCACGCAGCGGACGAAGAACGCCCACTCCGGCAGGAGTTCGTCGGCCCGGTCGGTGAGCAGCATCCCCTTGAGGTGGACGCGGTGCCCGGCGCGCTGGGCGGGGCTGACCGCGGCGGGCAGGACGTAGCCGACGCCACGCACGCCCGCGAGGGGGACGTCGAGGTCGATGACGTCGAGCGGGGTGAAGCCGAACTGCTCGTGGCAGTGCCGGGCGAGCGCGACCCGGCGGGCGGCCTGCCCGGGGTGCGGGCGCTCCCAGACGGGCGGGCGCTCGGTGACGGGGGTGTCGCCGACTCGCACGTCGTACGGCAGCAGCGAGCCGAAGTCCTTGGCGAGGGCGAGCACACGCTCCTCGGCCAGCCACTGCGCGGCGCCCGGCCGGGCGGTCAGGTGGACGGTCGTGCCGGGCTCGGGGTGATCGTCCGGCGGCAGCGTGCGGACGGTGTACGAGCCGTCGTCACGGGCGGTCCACTCGACCGGCCGGGCGTCCGGGGTCCGGGCGGACCTGCTGACGACGCGGATCTCCGCGGCGACGACGAAGCAGGCGAGCAGCCCGATGCCGAACTGGCCGAGGAACTCCGAGCGGGCGCTCTCCAGCCCGTCGCGCTTGGAGCTGCGGCCGATGGTGGCCAGCAGGTCGTGCACGTCGGACTCGGTGAGGCCGACGCCGGTGTCCTCCACGCGCAGCCGGCCGCCCTCGGCGTACAGGCGCACCCGGGCGGGGGCGCCGGGCTGTTCGGCCCGGCGGGCGGTGATCGCGTCGACGCCGTTCTGCAGCAGCTCCCGCAAGTAGACCTTGGGGCTGGAGTAGAGGTGGTGGGAGAGGAGGTCCACCAGGCCGCGCAGGTCGACCTGGAAGGCGTGCGGTGTCTGATCTGCAGTCATCGTGGGGGCGCCGGTGCATCCCAGGGAGGGCGGATGGGGCGCGGGTAGGGCGATCGGGTGATCGCGGCCGCCGGATTGCGGAACATCGTATGGCGGTGGGGCCGAGGTGACCAGGGGGTTTCGTGGTGCGCGGCGGCAACCGGAAGTGCGGGGAGCGGGTGGGCGCCGCGGCCGGGTCGTGGGTGTGGACGCACAGGTCCGGCCGACCGCGCCGATGGCGTACGCGCGGGCCGCCGACGCCGCGGGCGCTGCACCGGCCCTGCGCTGCCGGGTCGCGCGACCACACGAACCGCACACCGCCGCGCCGGGTGTCCGGGGCCGGGGCCGGGGCCGGGGCCGGGGGGAAGGTGCCCGTGACCGGTGCGCCGGTGCGGCGCGGGGCGGTTGTTCACTGGGCGTTCGGATCGGCGGCACACGGCGCGAGCAGAGCCCGCGCCGGCCGGGTCGGGGAAGCCGGCGGCGACGCGGATGTGCGGACCGGGGACTCACGGCGTCGGGCGGCCCGGTGCGGGTGCGCGCGGACCGGCCGGCGCGGATCGTGGTGTGGACCTCGGCGACCGCGTCGTTCGGGGCACACCCGCCGTTTCCACGGCCCGCTGGTCGGCGCCGGCGCGGACTTCACCGGTGGTCAGGTCCCACGTCTCCGCCTGTCCCAGCTCGTGACGAGGGCGAACGGCACGGTGCCGACAGGCGCAGCGGACGGTGTTCGTGGCCGTGGAGAACCGTCGGCAGCCGCCCCTGGTTCACGGCCTGGCAGCCGCCCGGGGCTCGGCGGCCGCGGTGTCCGGTGCGTCCTCGCGGTGGAGGAAGGCGCTCAGGAGGTCGGCGACGGGGTGGTCGGCCTCCGAAGGGTGACGCAGGGCGACGCTGGAGTCGATGGTGTAGCGGTTGCGGCGGCCCACCCGGGTCCGGGTCAGGTACCCGGCCGCCTCCAGGTCCGCGACGATGATCTGCACCGCCCGCTCGGTGATGCCGATGCCGGCGGCGACATCACGCAGTCGCACCTCCGCGTCCCGGGCGAGCCACAGCAGCACCCGTGCGTGATTGGTCAGGAACGTCCACTGTCCGCCGCGCGCCGATGAGCTGCCCATGGCCCCATCATACGAATCCCGTTTCGCATGTTCAGCCATCACGCGAAAATTTATTGGCGAAAAAATTTTCGCGTAACCGTTGACGCATGTCAGGGGTGGGGTGACTCTTGAGGTGATTCCTCCCGTTAAGGAAGGCGGGTAAGCGCCATGACCCGACTGCTTTCCCACCCCGCACGTGACTGCGTCCCCCACCCCGGCCGGGCGGGCCTGGTCCGGCCGGTGGCGGCGGTCCTGACCGACGGCGTCGACGATGTCGCGGTGGCCGAGACAGCCGCCCGACTCGCCCTCGCCCGCCGCGTTCCGCTGCTGCTGATCGCCGTGATGCCCCCGCACGTCCGCCGCTCCTGTCCGGGCCCGGCCTCCGCGTCGGTGCGGGCGGTGCTGGCCCGTGTCATTCCGAAGGTCGGCCCGAAGGGGACCGGCTACATTCCCGAGGTCTTCCACCTGCCATCGGGTGACGGGTCTCGTCTGGCGGCAGCTCGGCAGCTGCTGGCGCTGGCCTGCCGCCACCGGGCCCCGGACGTGGTGGCCGGCCGCCGCGGCCCGGCGGGGCTGGACGCGTTCACCCTGATCGAGGCCGCGGCCCTGCACGGAGGCCCTCGCGTGCACGCCGTCGCCCCCGCCGCCTTGACGCCCATGAGCCTGCCCTCGCCGTGACCGGCCCCCCTGCTCGTGACCTGTCCCGCTGTTGGAGGGGAGACGTTTCGCGATGAACGACCTGCCGTTCTCCGTCCCGCTGTGGGTGTGGGCCGCGGTCACTCTCGGCATCTGCGTGATGCTCGCCGTCGACCTGGTCGCCCACCGTGACAACCACGTCATCAGCTTTCGTGAGGCCGCGGTCTGGAGCGGCATCTGGATCGCCATCGGTCTCGGCTTCGGCCTCGTCCTCTGGGCGTGGCAGGGAGGTGAGACCGCCTCGACCTACTACGCCGGCTACCTGATCGAGAAGGCCCTGTCGATCGACAACGTCTTCGTCTTCGCTCTGGTCTTCTCGTACTTCGCCGTCCCCGACGCGTACCAGCACAAGGTGCTGTTCTGGGGCGTCCTCGGCGCCCTCGCAGCCCGGCTGGTGTTCATCTTCGTCGGCGCCGAACTGCTGCAGCTGTTCTTCTGGACCGCCTACCTCTTCGGCGCGTTCTTGATCTGGACCGGCTGGAAGATGGCCTTCTCCCAGGAAGACGAGGTCCACCCGGATCGCAGCCCCGTCGTCCGCCTGGTCAAGAAGATCATCCCGACCGACCCGCGGTATCACGGCGGCACGTTCTTCGTGCGCGTCCACGGACGGCGGGTCGCGACCCTGCTGTTCGTGGCGCTTGTCGCGATCGAGGCCACCGACCTGATCTTCGCCGTCGACTCCGTCGCCGCCGTCCTCGCGATCACCACCAGTACGTTCCTCGTCTGGACCGCCAACGCCTTCGCCGTGCTCGGCCTGCGCAGCCTGTACTTCTGCCTCGCCGGACTCCTGCGCCGCTTCCAGTACCTGCACTACGGCCTCGCGGTCCTGCTCGCCTTCGCCGGCGTCAAGCTCATCCTGTCCGAGACCCCCGTCGGCAAGCTGCCCATCCCCCTCACCCTCGGCGTCATCACCGTGACGATCACCGTGTCCATCGCGTGGTCGCTGATCGCCACCCGCAACCAGCCCACCGGCATCGACCACCAGCGGGCCGAGGCCGGCGCCGCCGGATCCGTCAGCGCTCGCGGCGACGAGCGGACCCCCACGTCCCACCAGGGCGTCCATACGCACGACGCGCACGACGCGCACGGGAAGGACGCGTCATGACCACGACCCGGCGCCTCCGGCCGGCCACCGCGCCACCGGCGCCGCAGTGCGCGTCTGCCACTTCCCGCCACACCGGGACACCGGGACGCCGAGAAGAGCGTGGACGTCCCCGGCGAACGCCGACCGGGCGCGGCGGGCGTTCGCCGAGCACTCCCCATCCCCTCGCTGCGACCGGACGGCGCCGGCCGGGTGCACCGGGTACCGCGGCAGGGCCCCCTGCTGGACGGCTTCGTCCTCGACATGCGCACGTACCGCAACGCCGACTCCCCCGACAGCCAGGCTTACGACCCGCAGGGCATCCTCGGCCGTTGTCGCCGAGTGGCCGTCGCGGGTCTCACTGATCGTTCCGGGCCCAACCGGAAGGGGGCACGGGAACCGCCCGGTGGAGCATGCCGAAGCCCTGCGGGTTCCACGCCTGGCTCGGCAAGCGCGCAGGCGCCGAGACCCCGCCGCTCCCCATGCGCGGCTGGACCAGGAGGCGAGCCGCACTCCGCACCGGCGGGCGGCGGTGCCCCGAAGGCTTAGCATGTGCAAATCGCCGGGGCAATACGGCGATTTCGAGACCTCGTGGAGTGGCCGGGGAGGGTACTCCACGGACTCCTGACGGACCGGGAGGATGGCGCCGTGACTGGTGGTTTCACCTACGAGCAGGTCGGGGTGACCCGGACCGGCGGCCCCACGCCGCCTGGGTTCCACCGCCTGCACGAGCGGATCCGGCTCGGCGAGGGCTCCGAGGTGCTGGCCGCGGCCGGCCGGGCGCTGATGGGGTGGCGGATGCACCGGGCGGCCGGACTGCGGGTGCCCGCCGGCACCCCGGACGCGGCGCCGGGGGTGCCCGTGCCCCTGCGGATCGGCCCGCTGCGCGCGCCGTGCGAGGTGGTGTGGGCGGAACACGACCCGGAGCGCGTGGGATTCGCGTACGGGACGCTCCCCGGCCACCCGGAGCGCGGGGAGGAGGCCTTCGTGGTGGGCCTCGCCCCGGACGGGTCCGTGTGGCTGGATGTCACGGCCTTCAGTGGACCGGGGGCGTGGTACGTGGGTCTACTGGGCCCCCTGGGACGCGTCACTCAGCGTGGCTTCGCGCGGCGTTACGGCCAATGTCTGCGCCGATTGTCGCAGGACAGAACTATTGAAAGGGGGAGTTAACCGACATGGCCCACCCTTTACCCGTCGGTCACAACGCGTTCGTGATCACGCAACACGTGTTCGGCATGGTGTTCGCATGCGAGACCTGACTTCCGCCACGACCGCCCCTGCCGCCGCCGCACGGCGGCAGCACCACTGGCGCCGCGACGTCATCGAACTCGCCGCGCTCTTCGTGGCCGTGGCCACCGCCGACCTCATCGCCAACCTCGTCGGGCACGCCCCCGACGGCCCCGCCCTGCTGTGCCTGTCGGCCGCCGCACTCGTCGCCACGGCCGGCTTCCACACATGGTGGGCACGCCATCACGGTCACTCACCGCCGACAGCCGGGAGCCACAACGGGAGCCGTACGACGGAGCCGGGGGAAAGCTCCGCCGTGGACGGGACCGACGCCGGGACCACGTTGTGGCGGGTGCGCACCACGGTGCGTGACACGCCGGGCAGCCTGGCCGCCCTCTGCACGGCGCTGGCCGGGCGGCGCGTGGACATCCTCACGCTCCAGACGCACCCGCTGGCCGAGGGCACCGTGGACGAGTTCCTGGTCCGCGCCCCGGCCGCCCTCGCCCCGGGCGACCTGACGCGGGCCGTGGCCGGCGGGGGCGGGCACGACACCTGGATCGAGCGGGCCGACGCCCACGACCTGATCGACACCCCGACCCGGGTGCTGGGCCTCGCCACCCGTACCGCCCTGGACGCCGCCGAACTTCCCCTGGCCCTGCGCCAGTTGTTCGGCCGCTGCACCATAAGGTCCACCCCGCCCGGCACGGCCGGCCCCGATCCGGCCGAGGACACCCTGGAGGACACGATCATGCGGCTGCGCGACCCGGCCGGAGGCACCATCACCGTGGAACGCGCCTATCTCCCGTTCACCCCGACCGAGTTCGCCCGCGCCCGCGCGCTCGTCGAACTCGACGCGCACCTGGGCACCAGGGTCCCGGAGGGCCGAGCCGTCCTCACCCTGCCCGAGGGCAATGAGATCACCGTCCGCCGCGCGGGCCCGGAGGACCTCGAGGCCGCCCGCGAACTCCACGACCGCTGCTCCACCGCCACCCTCGCGCGCCGCTACCACGGCCCGGTCGCGGACGTGGACCGCTATCTGACGCACCTGCTCAGCCCCCGCTTCGGGCGGACACTCGCCGTGCGGACCGTCTCCGGCCGGCTCGTCGCACTCGGCCACCTGCTGTGGGACGGCGACGAGACCGAGGTCGCCCTGCTGGTCGAGGACGCCTGGCAACGCCGCGGCATCGGCCTGGAGTTGCTGCACCGCCTGGTCGCCCAGGCCGTCGACACGGGGTGCGCGAGCGTGTACGCGGTGACCCAGGCGACCAACACCGCGATGGTCGCGACGATGCGCCGCCTGGGTCTGCCGCTGGACTACCAGGTCGAGGACGGCACGCTGGTCATCACCGCGACGCTGTCACCGGCCGGCGCGAGCGCTCGGCCGCGCTGAGCGCGATGTCCAGGTCCTCCCACAGGTCCTCGACGTCCTCCAGCCCGACCGACAGCCGCAGCAGCCTGTCGCTGACGCCCGAGCTGTGCCGGTCGCCCTCGTCGACGATGCGGTGGCTGATCGAGGCCGGGTGCTGGATGAGGGTGTCGACGCTCCCGAGGCTGACCGCCGGGGTGATCAGCCGGACCCCGGCGATCACCTCGTGCGGGTCGCCCTGGACCTCGAAGGCGACCATGGCGCCGCCGATCCGCGGGTAGTGCACCTTGACCACCCGCGGGTCGGCGGCCAGCCGCTCGGCCAGCGCCGCCGCCGTCGCGGAGGCGGCCTTCACCCGGACCGGCAGCGTGGACAGCCCGCGCAGCAGCAGGTAGCCGGCGAGGGGGTGCAGCACCCCGCCGGTGGCGAAGCGCACCTTGCGCAGCACACGGGCGAACTCCTCGTCGCAGGCGACGACCCCGCCCAGGACGTCGCCGTGACCGCCCAGGTATTTGGTGGCGCTGTGCAGCACGATCCGGGCGCCGCTCTCCAGGGGGCGCTGCAGGACAGGCGTGGCGAAGGTGTTGTCGACGAGTAGCGGCACCTCGCCGCAGGAGTGGGCGACGGCCCGCAGGTCGACCTCGGCGAGCGTCGGGTTCGCGGGGGTCTCCACGATCACCAGGCCGGTGTCGGGGCGGATGGCGTCGCCGACGCCGGCCGGGTCGGTCCACGTCACCTCGGTGCCGATCAGACCGCCGGTCAGGAGGTGGTCGCTGCAGCCGTACAGCGGGCGGACGGCCACCACGTGCCGCAGCCCCATGGAGGCGCGGGCCAGCAGGGTGGCGGTGAGTGCGGCCATGCCGCTGGCGAAGGCCACCGCGGCTTCGGCACCCTCCAGCTTGGCCAGGGCGGTCTCGAAGCGGGCGACGGTGGGGTTGTCGAGCCGGGAGTAGACCGGCGGGCCGGTCAGCGCGGCACCGGTGGCGGCGAAGTCGTCGAGGCGGGCGGCCTCGGCGCGGCTGTCCCGCGAGGGGTAGGTGGTGGACAGGTCCAGGGGAACGGCGTGCAGGCCGAGGTCCGCGAGGTCTTCGCGGCCGGCGTGCACGGCTTCGGTGGCGAGGGCGCGGCGGGTGTGCGCCGATGCTGTCGTGTCCATGGCCCGATGCTGAACAGCTACCGGTCCGTAGCGCGGATCGCCCGTGCTAATTTCGGCCGGTGTCCGATTCTGTGCTTCTGGATCCGGTCGACCTCGAGATTCTGCGCCTGCTGCAGAACGACGCACGGACCACCTACAAGGACCTCGCCGCCGCCGTCGGCGTGGCCCCGTCCACCTGTCTGGACCGGGTCAGCCGGCTGCGCCGCACCGGGGTGATCCTCGGCCACGAGCTGCGGGTCGACCCGGCCCGGCTCGGACGCCCGCTGGAGGCACTGCTGGCGGTGCAGGTGCGGCCGCACCGCCGGGAGCTGATCGGCCCCTTCGTGGAGCGGGTGCGCGCACTGCCGGAGTCGCGGGCGCTGTTCCACCTCACCGGGCCGGACGACTACCTCGTCCACGTGGCCGTCGCGAGCACCGGCGACCTCCAGCGGCTGGTCGTCGACGAGTTCACCTCGCGGCCCGAAGTCGCCCGCGTCGAAACCCGGTTGATCTTCCAGCACTGGGACTGCGGCCCGCTGCTCCCGCCCACGTCAGGAATATGATCGTCAATGGTGATGACGGAGCACGCCGCCCCGTACCAGGATGTGACCATGCCCGACACCACCGGCAGCGCGCTGCCCCGCCGGATCGCCGACGCGTACGTCGACGCGGTCACCGAACTCGATCCCATCACCGCCACGTACCTGGGGGTGCGGACCGGCCAGGACCGGCTCCCCGACTTCACCCCCGCCGGCCTGGAGGCCCAGGCCGAGCTCGCCCGCCGCACCCTGGCCGACATCGACGCGGCCGAGGTGCCGGACGACGACGAGCGCCGCTGCGCGCGGCTGCTGCGCGAGCGGCTCACCGCCGAACTGGCCGTGCACGAGGCGGGTGAGGGCCTGCGGGCCGTCAGCAACCTGCACTCCCCCGTCCACGCGGTGCGCGGCGTCTTCATGCTGATGCCGACCGGGACCGATGAGGACTGGGCCGCCGTCGCCGCCCGGCTGCGCGCCGTCCCGGAGGCCCTCGCGGGCTACCGGGCCTCCCTGGAGGAGGGCGTCGCCCGCAGGCTGCCGGCCGGTCCGCGTCAGGTCACCACGGTCATCGAGCAGCTCGGCGAGTGGCTGGGGGAGGACGCGGACGCCAGCTGGTTCGCGCAGTTCGCGAAGGAGGGCCCGCAGGCCCTGCGGGCCGAGCTCGACGGCGGCGCCGCCGAGGCCACCGCCGCCGTCGCCGCCCTGCGCGACTGGCTGCGCGACGTCTACGCCCCGGCCGTCGAGGGCACCCCGGACGCCGTCGGTCGCGAGCGGTACGCCCGCTGGGCCCGCTACTGGACGGGCTCCGACCTCGACCTGGACGAGGCGTACGCCTGGGGCTGGGAGGAGTTCCGGCGCATCGAGGCCGAGATGCGCGCCGAGGCGGAGAAGGTGCTGCCCGGCGCCACCCCGATGGAGGCCCTGGCACACCTGGACGAGGCCGGCGAGGCCATCGAGGGCGTCGACGCGGTCCGCGAGTGGCTGCAGGGCGTGATGGACGAGGCCATGGCCGCGCTCGACGGCACCCACTTCGACCTGGCCGAGCCCGTCAAGCAGGTCGAGTCCCGGATCGCCCCGCCCGGCAGCGCCGCCGCGCCGTACTACACCTCTCCCTCGCTCGACTTCTCCCGCCCCGGCCGCACCTGGCTGCCCACGCTGGGTCGTGAGCGGTTCCCCGTCTGGGACCTGGTCAGCACCTGGTACCACGAGGGCGTCCCCGGCCACCACCTGCAGCTCGCGCAGTGGGTGTACGTCGCGGACCGGCTCAGCCGCTACCAGGCCACGCTGGGCCAGGTCAGCGCCAACGCGGAGGGCTGGGCGCTGTACGCCGAGCGCCTCATGGACGAGCTCGGCTTCCTGACGGACGCGGGACGCCGGCTCGGCTACCTCAACGCGCAGATGCTGCGGGCCACCCGCGTCATCCTGGACATCGGCATGCATCTGGAGCTGGAGATCCCGCGGGACAGCCCGTACCGCCCGGGCGAGACCTGGACGCCGGAGCTGGGCCGCGAGTTCTTCGGGCGTTACAACGGGCTGAACGACGCCATGCTCGACAGCGAGATCATCCGCTACCTGGGCATGCCGGGGCAGGCCATCGGCTACAAGCTCGGCGAGCGCGCCTGGCTCGCGGGGCGCGAGGCCGCCCGCAAGGCCCACGGCGACTCCTTCGACCTCAGGGCCTGGCACATGGCCGCGCTGTCGCAGGGCTCCCTGGGCCTGGACGACCTCGTCGACGAGCTCTCCAGGCTCTAGCCGTCACCGGTCCTCCCCCGGGCCCCGCCCGGGGGAGGACGCCGTGCTCCGCCGCTCACCGCTCCGGATCCGGACAGGCCGCGACGAGCCCTCGCGCACCGGGTGCTCCGCGGGTGCGGGGCGGACCGTCAGAGGGACGCGACCGATCGGGACCCGGCATTTCTCGCGGCCCACGCCGCCGACCCTGTGCGGGAGCTCTTCCGCCGCGGCGCCCCGGCAATGCGCCTCCGCGGGTGGCACCCACCCTGAGCACCGATGGCGGCGGGACCCGGGCGTGCGGGCCGGCCGGGGTGGATAGGGTGAGGTGGATGGGGGTGTTGCACGGATGATTCCGAACGCTTCGCGGGAAGAGGGCCGGCTCGTGCTGACGCACGGGCGGGTGGCGCTGAGGGAGCAGTTGCCGGATGAGTCGGCGCAGCTGGCGGACGGCAAGCCGGCCGGGCTGGCGTGGATCGACGGCGGGCCGGGCGAGGGCACGATCATCGCGGCCGGGATGTCGACGATCGCGGCGGCCGCCGGGGTGTACGCCCCGGGGTGGGGGCTGTTCGTGATACAGCGGTCGGACGACGGGCTCGCGCTCGGCGGCATCGGCTTCCACGGCCCGCCGTCCGCCGCGGACGGCCTGGTGGAGATCGGCTACGACCTGTCGGAGTCCGCGCGCGGCGCCGGCTGGGCGACGGACGCCGTTCTGGTGCTGTCCCGGTGGGCGCTGAGCCGTGCCGAGGTGCGCACCGTGCTGGCGACCACCGACCCGGGCAACCACGCCTCACAACGGGTGCTGGAGCGGGCCGGTTTCGGGCGGGTCGCGGACCGGGACGCCCAGTGGGCGTACGAGTTGCGACCGGTCGGCCGGGGTGTGCCGGCGTAATTCGCTGTCGCGGGGCCTGCCGGTTCCGCCACCATCGGGGCCGTGAACACCGTGCCCCCGACCCGGACCCTCTTCCTCTCGCCCCGTGTGACCGCCACGGGCCACGCGCTGGCCGCGGCCGCCCACCGGCGCGGCATGGCGACGCGCACCCTCCCCACGTGGCGGGTGCCGCAGGACGCGGCGGACGCGGTGGGCCCGTCGCTGTACGCGGGGCCGCTGTTCGCCGACGCCGTGGCGACGGACCTGGGCCTGGGGCTGCTGGAGGCGGACGCGGACTGGCTGGCCCGGCTGCCGTACGAACTGACCGGGCGGGAGGTGGAGTTCACGACCCTGGCGGAGGCCCGCGGGCTGCGCAGGCCCGCTTTCGTGAAGCCGCCGAACGACAAGAGCTTCCCGGCCCGTGTGTACCCCGACGGCAGCGGCCTGCCCGGTCCTGACGCGGTGGACGACGACGCTCCCGTGCTGGTGAGCGACATCGTGGCGTTCACCGCCGAGTACCGGCTGTTCCTGCTGGACGGCGAGGTGGTGACGGGCAGCCGTTACGCGACCGGCGGTCGCCTGGACGTGGCGCCGCTGGACGACGACCCGCTGGCGGGCGAGGTACGGGGCTTCGCCGGGCGGCTGTTCGCACCCGGCGTGCCGGAACTGCCCGGCGCGGTCGTGGTGGACGTCGGCAGCACCGCGGACGGCTGGGCGGTGGTCGAGGCCAACGCGGCCTGGGCGAGCGGGCATTACGCCTGCGACGCCGACGCCGCGCTGGACGTCGTCCTGCGGGCGGCGGCGCCGCTCGCCGGCTTCGGGGCGGAGGACCGCCGGTTCCTGCGCCCGGCCGTCACCGTCGTCCGCTGAGGCCGCCCCGCGGCGGCCTCAGCAGCCGCAGTCGTCCGCGCCCACGGGCGCGGTCAACGGGTCGGCGGGGCGCCGCTGCGCGCCGTCCGCCGTCTCATGGGCGAAGCCCTCGCGGATCCAGTACTCCATGCCGCCGAGCATCTCCTTGACCCGGTAGCCGGCGCTCGCCAGGGCGTGCGCGGCGCGGGTGGCGCCGTTGCAGCCGGGGCCCCAGCAGTACACGACGACGGGCACGTCGCGGTCGAGGAGGGCCGCGGCGAGCCGCGGGACGTCCGCGGTGGGCAGGTGGACGGCGCCGGGGACATGACCCTGCTCCCAGGCCTGGGTGGAGCGGGAGTCGACGACGACGAAGCCGGGGCCGGCGCCCGTCTCCGCCGCCGTGGCGAGGGCGGCCGCGACGTCGGACACGTCGGCGTGGAAGGCGAGGCTCGCGGCGAAGTACGCGGCGGCCTCGGCCGGCGCGGCGGGCGGCACCCGCAGCACGGGGTTGTCGACGGGGGCGGGGGTGGTCGCTGGAGCTGTCCGTGTCGTCATGGCGGCAAGCCTATGAGCCGCGCGCCGCCACTCGAAGGGCCGTTCCCCGGCGTAAGCCTTCCCGGCCGGGGATTTCCCTGGTAGTCAGGGGATATGACCGTGGATTCCCTCGACGCCACCGACTGGCGCATCCTGGACGCCCTGCAGCGCAACGGCCGGGCCGGCTACGCCGAGCTGGCGCGTACCGTGGCGATGTCCCCGAGCGCCGTCACCGAACGGGTCCGGCGGCTGGAGGAGGCGGGCGTGATCACGGCATACACGGCCGTGGTGGACCTGGAGCGGACCGGCCGCCCGATCCTGGCGTTCGTCCGGCTGCGCTACCCGCACGGCAACTACAAGCCCTTCCACGATCTGCTGGAGTCGACCCCGGAGATCCTGGAGGCCCACCATGTGACGGGGGACGACTGCTTCATCATGAAGGTCACCGCCCGTTCGATGCGTCACCTGGAGGAGATCACCGGCCGTGTCTCGGGCCTGGGCTCGGTGACGACGAGCGTGGTCTACTCCTCACCGCTCGCCCGCCGTGCGGTGGCGCAGGGCTGACCCCCGCTGCCCCTTGACGACCTGCAACTGGGCGGGTACGCGCTGCCGGAGCTCCGCGACGTGGCTGACGATGCCGACGGCGCGGTCCCGTTCGCGCAGCCCGTCGAGGACGTCGAGCACCTCGTCCAGGGCCTGCTCGTCGAGGCTGCCGAAGCCCTCGTCGACGAAGAGCGTGTCGAGGCGGGCGCCGCCCGCCTCGTCCGTGACGACGTCCGCGAGACCGAGGGCGAGGGCCAGGGAGGCGAAGAAGGTCTCGCCGCCGGAGAGTGTGGCGGTGTCGCGCTCGGTGCCCGTCCAGGCGTCCACGACCATCAGTCCCAGGCCCGACTTGACGTTGCGTGAGGCGCGGGCGTCGGTGTGGACGAGGGTGTAGCGCCCCGAGGACATGCGGTGCAGCCGGGCGCTGGCCGCGGCCGCGACCTGTTCCAGCCGGGCGGCGAGAACGTAGGTCTCCAGCTCCATGCGGAGCGTGTTCTCCCCGGCTCCGGTAGCCAGGTCGGCGAGACGCCGCAGCCGCGCGTACTCCTCGCGGGCCGGGGCGAGCGCCCTGGTCCCGCGCAGTGCCTCCGCCCGCAGCCGGCCGAGGGCGTCGCGGGTGGTGTGCGCGGCGGACTGGCGGGCGGCGGCCTCGCGCAGCCGCGCGGTGGCGGACTCCACGGCCCGCCGGGCCGCTTCGGGGTCGGCCGGGGGCAGCGCGGCCGCCTCGGCCAGGTCCAGGGCGGTGAGTTCGGCGGTGACCGCGGCCTCCTCGCGGCGCCACTCCTCCGCTCGCCGCCGCAGCCGCCGCAGTTCCGTCTCCTGCAGCACGGCGGCGGCCGCCGCCTCGGGCGTGGGGAAACCGGCCTTGTAGGCGGCGTCGGCCAGGTCGGAGTCGGCCTCCTTCAGCGCGCGGGCGGACTCCTGCCCGGCGCGGGCCGCCCCGGCGGCGGTCGCCGCGCGCTCGGCGTCCGCCGCGAGCCGGGCGCGGCGCTCGGCGACGGTGGCGTACGGGCCACGGGCCCGCGCCAGCCGGGCGGTGAGCTCGGCGTCCTCCCGGTCGAGGAGTTCGCGGCGGGTGGTGAGAGACGCGAGCCGGTTCCCGGCCTCGACGCGATCGGCGCTGCGGCGGGTGTGCTCGGCGAGGGCCCGGTCGAGCGCCTGGCGCGCCTGCGGCGCTTCCGCGGCGGCACGCACGGCCGCCGCGTACTCCTCCTCCAGCGCGTCGTGGGCGGCGGCGAGTTCGGGCTCCGGCTCGGGCCCCGCGACGGCCAGGGCCGCGTCGTGGGCCGCGGTGAGGCGTACGACCTGCTCCTGCGCGGCATCGCGGGCGGCGGCGGCCCGCTGCTGGGCCTCCTGCGCGGCCTCCTCGTCGGCGCGGCCCACCTGGCGGCCGGTGGGACGGGCGGGGTGCGGGTGCTCGGTGGCCCCGCAGACCAGACAGCCCTCGCCGGGGCTGAGCTGCGCGGCCAGTTCGGCGGCGATGCCGTTGATGCGGGCCTCGCGGACGTCCTGCCAGTGGTCGCGGGCGTCGGCGGCCGCGTCGCGCGCCGTGCGCAGCCGGTTCTGCGCGGCGAGCAACGCGGTGGCGTGGGTGTCGCGTTCGCGGGCGGCGTCGAGGCGGCGGCGGGCCCGGTCGAGGGCCCCGGAGAGCTCGGCGGCGCGGGTGGCGGCGGACTGGGCGGCGTCCACGGCGCGTTCGCGGCCGAGGCGTTCGGCCTCCCAGCCGTCGAGCCAGGCGGCCGTGTCGGCGATCAGCCGCTCGTCCTCAGCCGCCTCGCGCTCCACGCGTCCGCGTTCGCGGGCCAGTTCGGCGGCGCGCTGCTCGTCCCGGCCTGCGTCGGCGAGGCCGCCCAGCTCCTCGCGGAGCCGGTTCTCGTACTCCGCGAGCTGTTCGGCGCCCGCCTCGTACTGCTCGGCGGGCAGGCCCGCGCGGGCGGTGCGCTCCGCGGCGGCGGCACGCGCCTGCCGGGCGGCGGCACGCTCGCGCCGCTCCAGCGCCGGCGCCACGCTCGCGGCCCGCTCCGCCGTCTCCAGCAGCTCCTGTTCGCGGGCGCGGGCCTCGCGCTCGCCGGCCAAGTCGTGGGCACGGCGTTCGGCCGCGGCGTGCCGGCGCTGCCGTACGGCGAGTTCGCGTACCGCCTCGGCCTCGCGCTGGACCCGCTCGTGCGCACTCTCCGCGGCGGTCACCGCGAGGTCGGCGATGTCGGCGCGTTCACGGGCGGTGGTGGCCAGGACGGCCGCCCAGCGCAGGATGTGCGGGGCCAGTTCGGGGTCGCCGGGCGCGACGCCCTCCGGCAACGGCCCGGCAAGGGCCTCGGGGTCGTCGCCGGCGGCCTGGCCCATGCGCTCGGCGAGCCGCAGCAGTTCGTCGTCCCCGGCGGCGACCCGCTGCTCCGCGGCCCGCCGCTCGGCCCTCAGCCACTCCTCGACGGCCTTGAAGCGGCGGGTGTCGAAGAGCTTGCCGAGCAGGGCGGCCCGGTCGGTGGCGGTGGCCCGCAAGAAGGTGGCGAACTCGCCCTGGGGCAGCAGCACGACCTGGCAGAACTGCTCCCTGCTCATGCCGATGAGCTGCTTCAGCTCCTCGCCCGCCTCCTGGTGGGACTTGCTGAGCGCCCTCCACTGCCCCGCCGTGTGCTCGCGCAGCAGGGTGACGGCCTTCTCCATCGTGAAGCCGGTGCCGCGCTTCTTGGGGCGGGGCTGCTCGGGGCGCCGGGTGATCTCCAGCCGCCGCCCGCGCACGGTCAGGTCGAGCACGACCTCGGTGAGCGTGTCCTGATCGGCGTGGTCGCTGCGCAGCCGGTTGCCCTGCCGGCTGCCGGGGACGCCGCCGTACAGGGCGAAGCACACCCCGTCGAGGACGGAGGTCTTGCCGGCGCCCGTCGCGCCGTGCAGCAGGAACAGCCCGGCCGCGGCCAGCTCGTCGAAGTCCACCGTGTGGCTGCCGGCGAACGGCCCGAAGGCGGTCAGGGTCAGACGGTGCAGGCGCATCAGTCGGTCTCCGCCCGTACGGCATCGTTGCGGACCGCGTCGAAGGCGTCCCGCAGGACACCCCGCTCCGCGGCATCAGGCCCGGCGCCGCGCACGTGGGCCACGAAGTCCTCGGCGATCTGCCGGTCGGAGCGGCCGCGCAGGCGCTGCGCATACGAGGCGTGGGGGCCGGCGTCGACGCGTTCGGGCTCGAAGGCCAGGGCCAGGGCGTGCGGGAACCGCTTGCGCAGGCGGGCCATGGGCTCGTGCGGACGGTGCGGGTCGGTGAGGGTGGCCTCGACCCAGGAGTTCTCGTGCCGTTCGTGCGCCGGATCCTCGAGGAGTTCCTCGAGGCGGCCACGGAGCCGGGCCAGCGGCCGGGGCACGGGACAGTCGACCCGCTCGGCGGCCACGGAGCCGTCGGGGCCGAGGTCGACCAGCCACATGCTCTTGCGGTGGTCGGCCTCGGAGAAGGAGTACGCGAGCGGCGAGCCGGAGTAGCGCACCCGGTCGGAGATCGTCTGGCTGCCGTGGAGGTGGCCGAGGGCCACGTAATCGACGCCGTCGAAGACCCCCGCGGGCACGGCCGCCACGCCGCCGGCCGTGATGTCCCGCTCGCTGTCGCTGGGGGCGCCGCCCGCGACGAAGGCGTGCGCCAGCACGACCGAGCGGGTGCCCGCGGGGCGCGCGGCCAGGTCGGCGCGGACCCGCGTCATGGCGGCGTTCAGCACCTCGGCGTGCCCGGCCCGGTCGAGAGTGAACTCCTCACGCACCAGGGCGGGTTCGAGGTAGGGCAGGCCGTACAGGGCGACCGGCCCGTGCCCGTCGGCCAGCACGACCGGCGTGGCGCAGCCGGCCGGGTCGGTCCGCAGGTGGATCCCGGCGCGGTCGATCAGGCCGGAGGCCACGCCCAGCCGGCGGGCGGAGTCGTGGTTGCCGGAGATCATCACCGTGGGCACGCCGAGGGCCGCGAGCCGGTGCAGCGCGTCGTCGAAGAGCTCGACGGCGGGCAGCGACGGCAGCGCCCGGTCGTAGACGTCACCGGCGACGAGGACGGCGTCGACGCGCTCCGCCCGCACCGTCGCCACCAGGTGGTCGATGAACGCCGCCTGGGCGTCGAGCAGTCCGACCCGGTGGAAGGACCGCCCCAGATGCCAGTCGGAGGTGTGCAGCAACCTCACCGTGGCTCTCCCGCCCGCATGTCGTTCCTCCGGCTCGCTTTCCGCATGCTCCGCACGGGCCCCGGTGTCCCCACCGGTCCCGTGCGCTCCGAGAGCAGGCTATCCGGCACCACTGACAGCGCGTCGCGGGAGTCCGAACTCGGGCAAGGTCGGTCAAGCCGTGTCCCCGCCCAGCCGTACGATGACCGCCATGACGCGGGCGACTCCGGCAGGCGACTGATCGACGGCCGCTTCGAACCGCTGGAACGACTGGCGGCGGCATGGGCCTGGTGTGGCGGGCCTGCGACACCGCCCTGCGCCGCGAGGTCGCGCGAGGCGGCGGCGGAAGTGCGGGAGCGCGTACTGCGCGGGGCCCGCGTGCTGTGCCGGCTCGGTGCGCCACTCGATGTCGCCACGATCCACCACATCGGCAAGGTCACCGGCGTCATGGCCGCGGTCCGAGCTCCCGGACGGGCGAACCCCGGCGTGTGCGGGTGACCGGCCGCCGGGCGAGACCCCACCGTGGGGCGGTGCACGCACTCACACCCGCGGCCGGGGCGGCCGTCATGGCGACCGGTATCCTCTCCGCCGGGCTGCGGCTGACCGGGCACGAGGGGGCCGCGCTGGCGGCGCTCGCCCTGGCCGTGGCGGTGTGGGCGGTGTGCGCGGGCGTGTTCGTCGCACGGCTTGCCCGGGGCCGGGAGCGGTGGTGGCGGGAGGCGTCGACGCCTGCCGGACTGACGGGCGTGGCGGCCACCTGTGTGCTCGGCACGTGTCTGTCCCTGCAGGGGTGGCAGGAGGCCGCGGCGGTCGCGCTGACGCTGTCGGCGGTACTCTGGCCGCTGCTCCTCGTGCCGGTGCTCCGGCGCTGGGAACGGGGCTTGCAGGGTGCCGTCTTCCTGGTGTGCGTGGCGACGGAGGGCCTGGCCGTCGGCGCGGGCACCCTCGCGGTGCCGGACCGGCTGCCGTGGCTGTGCCAGGCGGGCCTCTCGCTCTTCCTCCTCGGCCTGGTGCTGTACGGCATGGCGCTGGCCCGTTTCGACCTGCGGGAGGTCCGCTCGGGCGCGGGCGACCACTGGGTCGCGGGCGGGGCGCTGTCGATCAGCGCGCTCGCCGCCGCCAAGCTGACGATCGCCGCCGATCCCCGCGGCCCCCTGGGGTGGGCGCCCGGCCTGCACGGGACGCTGCGCACGGTGAGCCTGGTCCTGCTCGCGGCGAGCCTGCTGTGGTTCCCGGTGCTTGCGTACGCCGAGGCGCGGTGGCCGCGCACCCGCTACGACGTCCGGCGCTGGGCCACGGTGTTCCCGCTCGGGATGACGGCGGTGGCGAGCCTGGTCGTGGCGGACGCCGCCGCCCTTCCCGTCCTCGACGAACTGGGGCGTGCCCTGCTGTGGCTCGCGGTCGCCGTCTGGCTGCTGACGGCGGCCGGGGCGGCCCGCGCCTGGTGGCGTTCGGCGCAGCGCCGGTGCCCTGGGCGCCCGCGATGACCACGTGCTGCCCGGCCCGGCGGTCGGCGATCCGGGCGCCGAGCCGCGGCCCGCGCGAGGCTCGGAACAGTGGATCGACCGGATACGGCTGCTGCCGGGACATCGGGGGCGCGGCCCCGGGCGGCGGTTGACCGAGGCCGGCCACTTCCTCGGAGCACCGCCTTCCGGGCCCGGACCCGGTCACACGTCCACGAAGGCGCTGCCCGACACCTCGACGCGCGCGGTCCCTGCGGAGGCGTCGGCGAGCCAGGTCCGGAATGCGGCCAGTTCCTCCTCCGGCACGCCCAGCTCGATACGCACGTCCACCGCGCCGTAGGTGACCCCGCGCACGGCGCGCCCGGCGGCGCGCAGGTCGTTCTGGATGCGCCCGGCCCGCTGGTGGTCGGCGACGACGGTGACCAGGGCGAGCTTCTGCCGTTCGATCGTGCCGAGGTCGTCGAGCGCCGCCGAGACCGCGCCCCCGTAGGCGCGGACCAGGCCGCCCGCGCCGAGCTGGATGCCACCGTAGTAGCGGGTGACGACGGCGACGACGTCGCGGACCTCACGGCGCAGCAGCACCTGCAGCATGGGGGTGCCGGCGGTGCCGCCCGGCTCCCCGTCGTCGCTCGCCTTGTGGATCCGGCCCTCGGCGCCGATCACGTACGCGAAGCAGTTGTGCGTCGCCCCGGCGTGCTCCTTGCGGACGCGGGCGATGAACTCCTGCGCCGCGTCCTCACTGGAGACCGGCGCCAGGGCGCACAGGAACCGCGAGCGCTTGATCTCGCTCTCGTGGACGTGCTCGCGCCCGATCGTCAGATACCGCTCCACCACCCCGCCACCCTACGGGAACAGTCAGGTGCGTCCTCTGGTTGACTGCTGCGGACCGGATCGAGGGAGGACGACGTGCACGAGGACGACGCGGCGGTGCGGGAGATCCTGACCGGCCTCGGGAACACGTGGGCGGTGGTGGGGCTGTCCAACAACGCCTCGCGGGCGGCGTACGGCGTCGCCGCGGTGCTGCAGCGCTACGGCAAGCGCGTGGTGCCGGTGCACCCGAAGGCCGAGACCGTGCACGGCGAGCAGGGCTACGCCTCACTGGCCGACATCCCGTTCCCGGTCGACGTGGTGGACGTCTTCGTCAACTCCGGCCTGGCCGGCGCCGTCGCGGAAGAGGCCGTCGCGATCGGCGCGAAGGCCGTCTGGTACCAGCTCGGCGTGATCGACGGGGCCGCGTACGAGCGCACCCGGGACGCGGGGCTGCTGATGGTCATGGACCGCTGCCCCGCGATCGAGATCCCCCGGCTCGGATAACCGGCGTCAGCCGCCGGGCTTCTCGGCCTCCTCCAGCTCCGCCGGCCGCCGCAGTGCCGGACCGAGGGCGCGGCGGCAGGTGCCGAGCCCCTTTCAGGGGCCGCCGTCCTTGTCGAGTCGGTCCGGGAGGGTCCGCGCGGTCCAGCGGCGGGGGCCGAGGGCGGGGTCGTCCGGTTCGGCCCAGTGCAGGGGTGTGGCGACCGTGCCTGGGGGGCGGGCGCCTGCCGGGGCGGGCATGCGGATGCGCCGTCAATCCGCTGTGTACGGCCTGATCACCTGTTGTAGCGTGCGCACATGCCCGGTTTCGTACGTCCTGCCCGACCCGATGACGCCGCCGAGCTGGTACGGCTGCGGCGGCTGATCTTCCTGGCCATGAGCGGCCGGGACGAACCCGGCCCCTGGGAGGCCGCCGCCGAGGAGCGGGCCCGCGAGCAGCTCGCCGGGGGCGGTGGGCGGTTGCTGGGGGCGTTCGTGGTGGACGGCGATCCCGCGGTCGCGGACGGGCCGCACCTGGCGGCGTGCGCGGTGGGCCTGGTCGAGGAGCGGCTGCCCGCGCCAGGGCACCCGGCGGGCCGGTTCGGTTTCGTCTTCAACGTCTGCACCGACACCCGCCACCGCGGCCTGGGGTACGCGCGGGCGACGACGGAGGCGCTGCTCGCGTGGTTCGCGGAGCAGGGCGTGACCCGGGTCGATCTGCACGCCACCCCGGAGGCCGAACCCCTGTACCGCAGCCTCGGTTTCGCGGAGCACTCGATCCCGCTGTCGCTGGACCTGTCGCGGCGGCCGGCCGGCGGAGAGCGGGTCAGCGGAGGGGCGGCTCCGCGATGAGCGCCGTGGCGACCCTGTGGAAGCCGAGCCGGGCGTAGATCCTGGCGACGTCCTCGTCGCCGGCCGAGAGGAACACCGTGGTCAGCCCGCGTTCGCGGGCGTCGGCGACGAGGGCGCCGGTGACCGCGAGGGCCAGCCCGCGGCGGCGGGCGCTGGGCAGGGTGCCGACGCCGACGATCTCGCAGACCTCGCCCACGGGGTTGTACTGGCCCGCGCACAGCGCGGTGCCGCCCTCGACAGCCGCCGCGTGCACGGTGAGGCCGGCCCGGACGCGGGCCTCCGCGGTCGCCACGAGGCCCGGGGCGGCGTGCAGCGGGAGCGCCGCGGACAGTTCCGCCCGCCCGGCGGTGCCGATGCCCGTGCCGGGCTGCGCGAAGGCCAGGTGGGGGACGGTGAGCGCGGTGGGCAGCGCCGGATCGCCGGGCGCGAGCAGTCGTACGCTGACGTCCGCGGGGAGTTCCGGCAGCAACGGGGGCGGGGCGAGCGGATCGAGCACCATCAGCGGGTGCTCGTGCACATCGAGGCCGGACGCCAGCGCCGCCTCGCGCAGTGAGGGCGTGGTCTCCGCGACCCACTCGAAGCACTCGGGGACGCCCAACTCGCGCTGGCGGGCCCGGACCCGGTCCACGTCGGCCCTGGCCACGGGGCCGTCCGTACCAAGCGCCGGGCGGGCGTAGAAAGGCCAGCCGACGCCCTCACGCACGAAGAGGGTGAGCGGTCCGTGCTCCTCGGCGCGGGCGCCCGCGCGGGGCACGGCGTCGTAGTAGCGCTCCAGGCGGTCCAGCAGCTCCGTCACGCGGGGAGTCCCAGCCCTTCCAGCAGCTCCACACCGGGCAGCGACGCCAGCGCCTTGCCGGGCACGAGCAGCTTGCCGCGCCGGCGGCCGCTTCCGATGATCACGTACGGGGTGTCCGCGACCGACGCGTCCACCAGCAGCGGCCAGGCGGCGGGCAGCCCGATCGGGGTGATGCCGCCGTACTCCATGCCGCTCTCGCCCACGGCGGTGTCCATCGGCGCGAACGAGGCCTTGCGGACGCCGAGGTGACGCCGCACGAGGCCGTTGACGTCGGCCCGCGTGGTGGCGAGGACGACGCAGGCGGCGAGCGTGACCTCCGCGCCGCGCTTGCCCGCGACGACCACGCAGTTCGCGGACTGCTCCAGGCCGACCCCGTACGTCTCGGCGAAGACCGCGGTGTCGGCCTTCTCGGGGTCGGTGTCGACCAGCAGCAGCTCCTCGACGGGCACCTGCCCGCTCCAGGCGCTCAGTGCGGCGGCGACGGGGGCCGGCAGCAGGTCCTGCCGCTTCACGGCGGGGTGGACGTCGGTGAAGGTGCCGATGGGTGCGCGCATGTCCGGAACGCTAACAAATCCCGGGAGTTGGCGGGCGTGCCGTCTCATGGTTGGGACGGCGAGGACGGAGGCGGCCGGCGTCGTCCCCGCCGTCCCGCTGCCACGCCGCGGGCGCCGTGCGGCCCGCGGACCCGGCGCGGACGGCGTCGCCACGACCGCGGTGGGGGTGGCGCAGCGGCAAGCGGTGTTCACGACCCTGACGGCGGAGGCGTCCGGCGCCGGTGACCGGGCGCTTCCCACCGCTGGTCGTCCGGCACGCCCGCGACGTCGCCGCGGGCCGCGGCCCTCGCCGTCTCTGCGCGGCGGAGCGCGCCGGGTCGCTGTGGGACGCGGGCCCCGCGGGCGTCGCGGCCAACGGTTCCCACGATCCGGCCGCGCGCCCTCGCCCCCTCGGGCAGCGGCGTTCGCGCCGCCCCGGCTCACCCACCGGTTGCCGGGTTTGCAATACCCCGTGCCGTTTCGGCAACCTGGGTGTGTGGGAGTCACGAGGAAAGAGGTGCTGGACGCCGTCGGGCCCCGGCTGCGGGAGCTGCGGCGCCGGCGCGGGATGACGCTCGCGGAGCTGGCCGGGCGGACGGGGATCAACGAGAGCACCCTGTCCCGTCTCGAGGGCGGCAGCCGCAAGCCGACGCTGGAGCTGCTGCTGACCCTGGCGGAGGTTTACGCGGTGCCGCTGGACGAACTCGTCGGCGCGCCCCGCACCGGCGATCCCCGGATCCACCTCCGGCCGGTCACCCGCGACGGGCTGACGTACGTGCCGCTGAGCAGGCCGGGCGGGATCCAGGCGCACAAGCTGCTGATCCCGCCGCTCCCGGGCACGGAGCCCGAGTTGAAGACCCACGAGGGCTTCGAGTGGGTCTACGTCCTGGCCGGCCGTCTGCTGCTGCTCCTCGGCGACCGGCGCGTGGTCCTCAAACCGGGCGAGGCCGCCGAGTTCGACACCCATGTGCCGCACTGGCTCGGCCCCGACGGCGAGCACCCCGTCGAACTGCTCGTCCTGTTCGGGCGGCAGGGCGAGCGGGCCCATCTGCGGGCCCGCACCGCCTGAGACCGGCGCGACCGGGGGTCAGGCCCCCTGCAGTGGATCCACGCCGTGCGCTCGCGTACCGAGCACGCGCCGCGTCACCTCCGCCTCCATCCGTCCGCCGAACACCTCGGCGTCGCCGGCCCCGCGCGCCCGGGCGGCCGCGCGGGCGTCGGCCGCCAGCAGGTCCATGACGACGGCCGCTGCCGCGGTCGTCCCGGCCGCGGCGGCGGCCGGAACGCCCGCCATCAGGTCGCTCACGTTCCCCGCGGCCCACACGCCGTCGACACCCGTGAAGCCGGAGGCGTCCACCGCGAGGTACTCCCCGAAGCCCGCGGGATGTTCCCGCACCGCCAGACCGAGGTCGCCGAGGAAGGACGCCCGGGCCGTGAAGCGCGGGGCGACCGCGAGCACGCGGACGGGCACCACGTGCCCGGAGTCCAGGCGCACCCCCGCCAGCCGGTCCGCGCCGTCGGTCTCCAGACCGCTCACGGCGCCCTCGACCACGCCGACACCCAGTCCGGCGAGTTGTTCCCACTGATCATGCGTCAGATCAGTGCCGGGGCCCAGGAACAGCGTCACGTCCTCGGACAACTGCCGGAACAGCAGGGCCTGGTGGAAGCTCCCGAGGACCCCGATGGCGGTGTCCCGGGCCTCCCAGCCGTGGCAGAACACGCAGTGCACCACGTCCCTGCCCCACCGCTCCGCGAGTCCCGGCAGGTCCGGCAGCTCGTCGACCAGGCCGGAGGTCACCAGCACCCGCCGGGCCGCCGCCCGCCGCCCGTCCCCGCACTCGACGACGAAGTGACCGCCGTCGCGGTGGATGCCCGTGACGCGGCCGGCCACGACGCGGCCGCCGTGGGAGGCGACCTCCTCCCGCCCCTTCCGCAGCAGTTCCAGCGGGGCGATGCCGTCGCGTCCCAGCAGTCCGTGCGCCGCGGCGGCCGGGGCGTTGCGGGGCTCGCCCGCGTCGATCACCAGTACCGACCGCCGTACCCGTGCCAGGGTCAGCGCGCCGGACAGTCCGGCCGCTCCTCCCCCGACGACCACCACGTCCCACACCCCGCCCGGCGCCCCGAGGCCGTTGTCGCTGCTGTCGCTCTTGTTCTCGTCCATGGTGGCACGATCGCCCCGGCCGCCGGCGGGGGGCAAAGTTCCATGCCGATTCGGCAAGAAGCGCCGGACGGCCGTCCGGTCAGGCCTCGGAGGTGAGCTTCTGCTCCAGCCCCGCGAGGAGTTCCGGCTCCAGCCCCGCGAGCGCGGCCAGCTGCTGGTGCGTCGCGCCGGCGGGGATCGGCCGCGGCGCCGGGGTGCGCAGCGGCGGCTCCCAGCCCCGCTCGGGCGTCCAGCGCCGGACGACCCGGGCCGGCGCGCCCGCCACCACCGAGTGGTCGGGGACCTCGCCCCGCACGATGGCCCCCGCCGCGACGACGACGTTCCGCCCGATCCGCGCCCCCGGCAGGATCACCGCGCCGGCGCCGAGCCAGCTCCCCGACCCGATCTCGACGGGCGCCGAACGCGGCCACTGCCGGCCGATCGGCTCGTGCGGGTCGTCGTAGGAGTGGTTGTCGCTCGTGACGTACACGTACGGCCCGCAGAAGACGTCGTCGCCGAACACGACCGGCCGGGAGGCGATGACGTGGCTGCCGCGGCCGAGGACGACGCCGTTGCCGAGCCGGACGACGGGGTCGGGTCCGAGGTCGAGGCCGGGCATCATCCCGGCCGTCAGGGTGACCTGTTCGCCGATGATGCAGCACTCGCCGAGGTGGATCCACCGCTCGCCGAAGATCGTCCCCTGCGGGAACGCCAGCCGGGTGCCCGCGCCGATCCGGCCGAAGCGAAGCGGGCCGGGGCGGTCGGCGGAGACGGCGCCCGCGCTCTGGACCCACCGCCAGCCCCGGTGCACCAGGCGCGAGACGGCGCGGCGGCGCCAAGCCGCCGCGGAGGAGAACAGGTTCTCGTTCTTCGGCACCCGCTCACCGTACCGAGGGGGCGGGGGCGCGGCCGGGCGATCAGATGTGATGTGCGCCGCGTTCCGCCCACGCGACGGCGACCTTGGCGGCGAGGCGGACGTTGCCGCGCACCGCGGCGAGGTTCGCCTCCAGGCTGGCCCCGCCGGTGTGCTCGACGAGGTGCCCGAGGAGGAACGGTGTGACGGCCTGCCCGGTGACGCCCTCGCGTTCGGCGGCGGCCAGTGCCTGCGCCAGCACGCGGTCGTGCAGCGCCGGGTCGAGTTGCTCGTCCTGCGGCAACGGGTTGGCGAGGATCACGGCGGAGGGCGGGCCGTCGAGGTCGTCCTGGGCGGCCATGACGCGGGCGGCCTCGTCGGGTGTGCGGACCGTCCAGTCCACGGGCTGCCCCGAGCTGCTGAGGTAGAAGCCGGGGAACTCGGTCGTCCCGTAGCCCACGACGGTGACGCCGAGGGTCTCCAGTCGCTGCAGGGTGGCGGGCACGTCGAGGATCGACTTCACACCGGCGCACACGACGGTGATCCGGGTGCCGGCGAGCAGCCGCAGGTCGGCGGACTCGTCCTGCTCCTCGGTCCAGCCGCGGTGCACACCGCCCAGTCCGCCGGTGGCGAAGACCCGCAGCCCGGCGCGGGCGGCGAGGAAGGCCGTGGCCGAGACGGTGGTGGCGCCGCTGGCGCCGGTGGCGACGGCGACGGGCAGGTCGCGGTGGCCGAGCTTGCGCATCCCCTCGTCGCCGGCGACGCGCTCCAGGCCCTTCCCGTCGAGCCCGATGCACGGCACACCGTCCAGCACCGCGATCGTCGCGGGGACGGCGCCGGCCTCGCGCACGGCGGCCTCGAGCTCCAGCGCCACCTCGTGGTTGCGGGGGCGGGGCAGACCGTGGGAGATGATCGTCGACTCCAGGGCGACGACCGGGGTACCGGTTTCCAGCGCGATGATCACTTCGTCGGAGAACTTCAGCACGCAGTACGCGCTACCCGCCACGCGATCGGCGCAATCACCGGACTACGGTGATCCCCATGACGGACAGAGCCTTGATCGCGGACGTCGCCGGACGCACGCCCCGGCTGGACCCCGCCGCATTCACCGCGCCGACCTCGGTGGTGCTGGGCGACGTGACGATGGCGGCCGGCGCGAGCGTCTGGTACCACGCGGTGCTGCGCGGCGACTGCGAGTCGATCAGCGTCGGCGCGGGGAGCAACATCCAGGACAACTCCACGGTGCACGCCGACCCCGGTTTCCCGGCGGTGATCGGCGCGGGCGTCACGGTGGGCCACAACGCGGTGCTGCACGGCTGCGTCGTCGAGGACGACGTGCTGGTGGGCATGGGCGCGACGGTCCTCAACGGCGCGCACATCGGCACCGGCTCGCTCGTCGCGGCGGGCGCGCTCGTCCCCCAGGGGATGCGGGTGCCCCCGGGCTCGCTGGTGGCGGGCGTACCGGCGAAGGTGCGCCGTGGGCTCACCTCGGAAGAGCGGGAGATGGTGCGGATCAACGCCGAGCACTACGTCGGTCTCGCCGACGCCCACCGGGCCGCCTTCGCCCGGGACTGACCGCCCCGGACCCGGCCGCTCAGTCGGTGGTGACCGCCGCCACGGCGTCCGCCTCGGGCGCGGCCTCGTGGGCCTGCGCCGCGGCCTTGGCCCGGCGGCGCACGATGAGGAAGGAGCCGAGCCCGATCAGCACGGCGGCCACCAGGCCGAGCCACGAGAAGCGCTTGAGCCACGGCTCGGCGACGATGCCCACGTAATAGATGACGGCCGTGGTGCCGCCCGCCCACACGATGCCGCCGAGGACGTTGGCGGTGAGGAACTTCCAGTACGGCATCTTCAGCACGCCCGACAGCGGGCCCGCGAAGATCCGCAGCAGCGCCACGAAGCGCCCGAAGAACACCGCCCACATGCCCCAGCGCGTGAACGACGCCTCGGCGGTCGCGATGTGCGCCGGTGAGAAGTGCTTGGGGAAGCGCCGCCCCAGGCGGTCCAGCAGCGGCCGCCCGCCGCGGCGGCCGATGGCATAGCCGATCGAGTCGCCCACGATCGCCCCGGCCGAGGCGCAGACGCCCACCACCCACGGGTCCACGTGCCCCTGGGAGGCCAGCAGGGCGGAGCTGACGAGGATGATCTCGCCCGGCAGCGGGATGCCCAGGCTCTCCAGGCCGATCACGAGGCCCACCAGCAGGTAGACGCTGACCGGCGGGATCGTGCCGAGCCACTCCTGGACGTGCAAGGCCGCTTCCTCCCCCTCGGGCGGTCGGATGTCGGTCGGCGCGCACACGCGCGCACGTCGTTGCAGCGTAGCCGACCGGGCGCACCCCCCGTGCCGCCCGCGTCGGCCACCGCGCCGGGCACCGGGATGCGGGAGGGTCCACGTGGCTGAGGTCACAGCCGTTGCCGAGCCCGTGCGCGCGAGGCAGGAGCCGGCGGGGTCGGCGGCGAACTGTTGCTCCGCGGCCACGGGTTCCGGCCCTTGGTCGCGCCGTGCCCCAACTGCCGTGCCCTGCAGACCCGCGGCCGCGAGGAGTCGCGTGCGCTCCTCGCGGCGGGGGCGTCGGCGCGGCACGCCCGCTGGACGGACCGATCCCCGACGTCTCGGACATGGCCGGATGTTACCAGCAAGTAATCAACGCTTCCGTGGAACCGCGACCGCTCAGCCCCTAGTGTTTCGAGCCATGTGGCCAGGACAGCAGCAGCCGGGGGGACGGCAGGATCCGCAGCAGCCCCCGCAGAACCAGCCCCAGTGGGGGCACCAGCAGCAGCCCTCCCCGCACCAGCCGCAGCAGCACCCCGCCTACCAGCAGCCACCGCAGATGTGGGGGCCGCCGCCGGGGCCTGGGGTGCCGAAGCCGCCCGGCGGGCGGCGGGGCGCGGCGATCGCGGTGTCGGTGGTGGCCGCCGTGGCGGTGGTCGCCGCCGGTGTGCTGGCCGCCGTGAAGCTCAACGGCGGCGAAGAGAGCCCGCAGGCGGGGCCGTCCGTCAGCGCCTCGCCGGCCGCCTCCGAGAGCGCCCCGGACTCCACCGCCCCCCCGCCCTCGGCGACGTCGGGCGAGGAGGGCCCGGGCCCGGACGACGCCCGTGGCAACCCCGGCGAGGACACCGTCGAACCGGTCGTCCCCGGCTGGCAGACCGTCGTGCGCAGTGACATGGGCGTCGCCTACGACGTCCCCAAGGACTGGACGGTCAAGCCGCAGGGCCTGCTCATCGGCTACGAGTGGGACAACAACCGCGTCGTCACCGGTGGCGCGGCCGTCCTCGACGAGAAGTGGTGCGGCACCGACGAGCGCGGCCTCGCGGGCGTGAAGGGCGGCAAGGGCGCCAAGAGCCTGAAGACCGAGGCCGCCAACGAGTCCTACAACTGGGCGTACGGCAAGTACAAGAAGGAGGGCGGCACCAAACTCACCGAGACCGCTCCCCGTGCCTACACCAACGCCCAGGGCGTGCGGGGCTGGGTCGCCTCGACGCGCGCGACCGGCATGAAGGGCAAGTGCGCGGCCGACGGCACCTCGTACAGCTTCACCTTCCTCGGCAGGGACAAGGAGGTCCGGTCCTGGCTGATGATCGTGGACAGCGGCTACGCGGGCGCGCTCGACGCCGGAACGGTGGCGAAGGTCCGCGACAGCGTCCGGCTGGTCGGCTGAGGTCGCAGCCCACCCCGCCGCCGGCCCGGAAACCGGTTTGCCAAAGACCGGCCCGGCGACGATAGTCCCCTGGTGATACGCGACGTCTCCCACCGGCCGCGCTTCCCGGACTGGGCCGGCCGCAACTTCCGGCTCCTGGCCGCCTCCGCCTTCGTGACCGGGCTCGGTGCCTCCGGCGCCGTCGTCGCGTCGGCGTTCGCGGTCCTGCAGGCCGGTGGCGGCGGTACGGAGATCGGCCTGGTCGCCGCCGCGCGCACGGTGCCGCTGGTCGTCTTCCTGCTCATCGGCGGCGCGGTCGCGGACCGCCTGCCGCGGCACCGGGTCATGGTCGCGGCCAACTGCCTCAACACGGTCTCGCAGGGCCTGTTCGCGGTCCTGGTCCTGACCGGCCGGGCCGAGATCTGGCACATGGCGGTGCTCTCCGCGCTGGGCGGCACCGGGCAGGCCTTCTTCGCCCCCGCCAACGAGGGCATGCTGCTGTCGACCGTCGACACGGCCCACGCGAGCCGCGCCTTCGCGGTGTTCCGGCTCGGTGTCAACGGGGCGAACGTCGGCGGTGCCGCGCTCGCCGGGGCGCTGGTCGCCCTCGCGGGACCGGGCTGGGTGCTGGCGGTGGACGCGACGTGCTTCGCGGTGGCGGCGGGACTGCGCGCGCTGCTGCGGGTGTCCCCGGCGGCGCTGCGCGACCGCGCGGAGCGGCGCGGCGGCGGTCTGCTGGGCGATCTGCGCGAGGGCTGGCGGGAGTTCGTCTCGCGGCGCTGGCTGTGGGGCATCGTGGTGCAGTTCTCGGTCGTCAACGCCGTGATCACGGCCGCCGACGCCGTGTACGGGCCGCTCGTCGCCCGGGAGCACCTCGGCGGCGCCGGGCCGTGGGGCGCGGCCCTGGCCGCGTTCGG
This sequence comes from Actinacidiphila sp. bgisy160, assembly GCF_057707815.1. NCBI lineage: Bacteria > Bacillati > Actinomycetota > Actinomycetes > Kitasatosporales > Streptomycetaceae > Actinacidiphila > Actinacidiphila sp. bgisy160. The sequence goes on along the minus strand of NZ_JBYIQW010000033.1, from coordinate 1,332 downwards.
CGTCGGGAACCTGCTGGGCGGCCTGCTGATGCTCCGCTGGCGGCCGCGCCGCATCCTGCTCGCCGGGGTGCTCTGCGTCTTCCCGTTCTCGCTGCCCGCCGCCGCGCTGGCCCTGGCGCTCCCGGTGCCGCTGCTGGCCTGCGCGATGCTGGTCGCGGGCCTGTCGATCGAGGTGTTCGGCGTGGCCTGGATGATGGCGCTGCACCAGGAGATCCCCGAGGACAAGCTCTCCCGTGTGGCGGCCTACGACTGGTTCGGCTCGGTCTCCATGATGCCCATCGGCACGGCCCTGGCGGGCCCGGCCGCCGACGCCCTCGGCCTGTACGGGGCGTTGTGGGGTTGCGCGGGACTGACGGTGCTGCTCACGGGAGCGGTGCTCACCCTGCCCGAGGTGCGGCGGCTGCGGCGCGTCGACGACCCCGAGGCCGGACGGACGGTCGCCCGGGGCGGTCAGCCGACGCCGAAGGAACCGTCGGGCGGGATCGGCGAGGGCACCGCGTCCTTGTCGTAGACCGGCCGTGCCCCCCGGCCGAACACCTCCAGCGCGTCGCCGTCCACCACCCGGGCCGGGAAGACGTCGGAAGCGGTGCGCCGCGCGATCCGGTCCACCGGCAGCGGGGCGCGGCTCGCGGCCAGCACGGTGTTGCCGAAGCGGCGGCCCCGCAGCACCCCGGGCTCGGCGATCAGGCACACCTCGCCGAACAGTTCGCGCAGGCCCGCGATCTGCGGCCGCAGGAAGCCGAAGGGCGCCGAGTCGGCGAGGTTCGCCAGGTACAGCCCGCCGTGGCGCAGCACCCGGGCCGCCTCGGTGAGGAACTCGTACGAGGTCAGGTGCGCCGGCACCCGTGAACCGCCGAAGACGTCCGCCACGACGACGTCCGCCGAGGCGTCCGGGGCGCCCTCGAGCCAGGCACGGGCGTCGTCCGTCGTGATCGCCACGCCGTCGCCGCACGGACCGAGCGGGAGCCGGGTGGCGACCAGCGCGGCGAGCGCCCGGTCGGCCTCCACGACCCTCTGCCGCGAGCCGGGCCGGGTCGCGGCGGTGTAGCGGGGCAGCGTCAGGGCGCCGCCGCCCAGGTGCACCACGTCGAGCGGCGTGCCCTCGGGCGCGGCCTCGTCCAGCACGTGGGCGAGGCGCCGCGCGTACTCGAACTCCAGGTAGGTGGGGTCGTCGAGGTCCACGTACGACTGCGGGGCCCCCTCGACGGTGAGCAGCCAGCCGGCCGGCCGGTCCACGTCCGGCAGGAGCCTGGCCGCGCCGAAGTCCACGTCCTGGGTAACGGGTATGCGTTCGTCGTCCTGCACACGGCAATTCTCCCAGCACGCGCGGGG
>NZ_JBYIQW010000032.1:0-85571 GCF_057707815.1 Actinacidiphila sp. bgisy160 | reverse complement strand
ACTTCTGACCCGTCCGTGCCGCCCCGACCGGAGACCGCCGGGCCCGGGGCGCCTCTCACCTTCCGGGCCCGGCTCGTCCGCGGTCACCGCCGGCGGGTGATCGTCTTGTGCTCGACGTAGCCGGTCAGGCCCACCGATCCGTACTCGCGGCCGATGCCGCTGGCCTTGAATCCGCCGAAGGGCCCGTCGAAGCTCACCGGGGAGCCGTTCAGGGTCACGGTCCCGGTGCGCAGCCGGCGGGCGATCTCCAGCGCGCGCTCCGGGCTCGAGGTCCAGACGCCTCCCGACAGGCCGTAGTCGGATTCGTTGGCGATCCGCACCGCGTCGTCCTCGTCGTCGTAGGCGATCACGACCAGCACGGGGCCGAAGATCTCCTCCTGGGCGATGCGCATGCCGTTGTCGACGTCGGCGAACACGGTGGGGGTGACGTAGTTGCCCCGCTCCAGCCCCTGCGGTACCTCGGGGCCGCCGGTCACCAGCCGGGCGCCCTCCTGGATGCCCAGCTTGATGTAGTCGATCACTCGCTGCTGCTGATCGCGGCGGATCATGGGGCCGATAAAAGTGTCCGGCTCGGAGGGGTCGCCGACCTTCAGCGACTCCACCATCTCCTTCAGGGCCGTGACGACCTCCTCGTAGCGGCTGCGCGGCGCCAGGATCCGGGACTGCAGGATGCAGGCTTCGCCGTTGTTCGCCAGGGAGCCGAAGCGCAGCCCCTGCATCACGGCGGGGAGGTCGGCGTCGTCCAGGATGACGGCCGCGGACTTGCCGCCCAGTTCGAGGCTGACCCGCTTGAGCTGCTCGCCGGCGATCGAGGCGATGCGCCGGCCGGCGCGGGTCGACCCGGTGAAGGCGATCTTGTCGACGTCCGGGTGCGAGACGAGGTGCTCGCTGGTCTCCCGGTCCGCCGGGAGGACGCTGAGCACGCCCTCGGGGAGACCCGCCTCGTGGAAGAGGTCCGCCAGCAGCGTCATGCTCAGCGAGTTCTCCGGGGAGACCTTCAGCACCACGGTGTTGCCGGCCAGCAGGGCCGGGGTCAGCTTCGCCGTGGCCGCGGAGAAGGGCGAGTTCCACGGGATGACCGCGGCGACCACGCCGATCGGCTCGCGCCTGACGACGGTGTCGAAGTCCACCGAGGGGTCGGAGGGTTCGAGGACCTCCTCCCAGCCGAGTTCGCCGGCGGCCTTGAGGTAGGCCTCGACCTGGCGGGTCAGGAACGGCTGGCCGGCCTTGGTGAACCAGCCCGCCGAACCGTTCTCCGCGGAGATGGTCGCGGCGATCTCGTCGGCCCGGGCCTCGCGCAGCGCGTTGACCCTGCGGATCACCTCCTGCCGCTCCTTGGGGTCCGAGCGCGGCCACGGCCCGTTGTCGAAGGCCTCACGCGCCGCGGCAACGGCCGCGTCCACGTCCGCGTCGGCCGCCTGGGCCACGCGGCCGAGGACGGACTGGTCGTGGGGGGAGCGGATCTCGAGGAGGGGCTCCGGGTCGCTGGGGGTCACCCAGGAGCCGCCGATGTAGAGGCTGTCGCGAATGATCATCGGTTATGTCTTCCTGGCGATGGGGCAAAGGCGAAGAGGGGCGGGTGCAGGCGGGGGTGAGCGTCAGGCGGAGCGGGGTGCGGCCGGGTGGTCCGTGGAGCGGCTCACGTGAGCCCAGGCCCTGGCCTCCGCGAGTCGTGCCTCCTCCGCGCTCAGCGCGATCTCCAGGGCGTCGGCGCCGAGGAGCAGGCGGCGCGGGGGCTCCTCGGCGCCCACCACGTCGACGATCGCCCGGGCCATGCGGGCCGGGTCACCGGGTTCGTTGCCGCTGTAGGCCGCGAACCGCTCCTGCCACCGCCCGACGGTCTGCTCGTAGTCGGCGCCGATCGGGCCGGAGGTCAGCGCCGCGCCGGCGGCCCAGCCGGTACGGATGCCGCCCGGCTCCACGATGGTCACCTTGATGCCGAGCGGGGCGACCTCGTTCGCCAGGACCTCGGAGAAGCCCGCGACCGCGAACTTGGCGGTCTGGTAGGCGCTGAGGCCCGGCGTGCCGCCGACGCGGCCGCCGACGGACGAGACCTGCACGAAGTGTCCCGAACGCCGGCCGCGCAGGACGGGCAGCGCCGCCCGCGTCACGTTGACGACCCCGAAGAGGTTCGCCTCGATCTGCGCCCGGAACTCGTCCTCCGGGAAGTCCTCGACCGTGCCGGTGGTGGCGTAGCCCGCGTTGTTGACCACGACGTCGAGACGGCCGAAGCGCTCGACCACCGCGGCGACCACCTTCCGGGCCTCCGTGGGCGAGGTGACGTCCAGCGCGAGGCTCTGGAACCGCTCGGGGTGCGCCTCCGCCAGTTCCGTCAGTGCCTCCGGCCTGCGCGAGGTCACCGCGACCTGGTCGCCCGCCTCCAGCGCCGCGACCGCGAGGGCCCTGCCGAGGCCCTGGGAACCACCGGTGATCAGCCACGTACGTGCCATGGAACGTTCCTCCTGTCCTGTGACGAGCGCTCCCGGGCCGATGGGCCGAACCGCGGAAGCTGTGGAAGCTCGTCGACTAACTGCAACACCAATGTAGCAGTACTCCATCCTTTTGCAGCGACCACGATGGTGATGTACGTCTAATTGCGACTCGCTGCTAGCATGAGCGCCATCATGAGAGCCGATGCCGCACGTAACCTCGCCGTGGTCCTGCGCACCGGGGCCCGGCTGCTGGCCGAGGACCCCGGTACCTCGATGTCGGCCATCGCCAGTGCCGCCCGGGTGGACCGGACGACCGTCCACCGCCGGTTCGCCACGCGAGAAGCGCTGCTCAGTGCCGTCTTTCACGCGAAACTCGACTCCGCCGAGCGCGTTCTGGACGAGGCGCGGCTCATGGAGGCGCCCGTGGCCGTCGCCCTGCACCGCTACGTGGAGGGGATCGTCCCGGTCAGCCGCGAGTGGCCGCTCGACACGCGCCGCATGATGCGGCAGGACCCCGACGCCGACCGCCGGCGTGCGGTGCAGAGCGCGCGCCTGGACGCCTTCCTGCGGCGCGCCGTGGACGAGGGGTATCTGCGCCCCGATGCCGCCCCGGAGTGGGTGCGGGCGGTCCTCGACCAACTGGTGGACACCGTCTCCCACCGCTTTCCCGACGTGGAGCCCCCGAAGGCGGCCGACCTCGTGGTGGACGCGTTCCTCAGCGGCTTCGGCCGGTCCTGACCGCGCCGGCGGACGAGGCCCTGGCGCTCACAGGCCGAGTGCGATGGCGGTGCGGGTGAGTTCGGCGGTGCTGTAGATGCCGAGTTTGGCGCGGATGCGGCGCAGGTAGGCGTCGACGGTGTGCTTGGACAGTCCCATGTGGCGGGCGGTCTGGAGGTAGGTGCGGCCCGCGGCGATGTGGCGGAGGGTCTCGCGTTCGCGGGGGGCGAGTTCGGGGACCTCGGTCCCGGTGCCGGGGATCTCGGCGGTGTCGGTGCCGGGCTGGGGCGTGGTGGGTGCGGAGCTCATCGGGTGTCCTTCGGCGGCTGTCGTCCCTGCTCACGCCCTCGGAAGCAGGAGGTGGATGTCCGATTGGGGCGTTTTGCCCTCTATGGACCACCCTTGCGCGCCGACGTCATGACGCTGTCCGCCGACTGTCACAGACGTGTCACACCATGCCTCCGGGGGACCGGCCCGGCGGTCGCCCTTCCGGCAACACGCCTGCCATCAGCGGCAGTCGCCCTGCCCCCACCGTCAGTCGAGGGGCGGTACCGCGTCCGCGTCGAAAGGCTCCAGGCCCAGGAGCGGCGGGCGTGCGTCGGGGTCCGGCAACTGCTGCGCCGTCCAGATGCACTTGCCGTTGGGCGTGTAACGGGTGCCCCACCGCTGGGACAGCGAGGCGACGAGCTGCAGCCCCCGGCCGCCCTCGTCCGTCTCGGACGCGTGGCGGATGCGGGGCATCGTCAGGCTGTCGTCGGAGACCTCGCAGACCAGGTCGATGTCCCGCAGCAGTCGCAGCGTCATCGGGCCCTTCCCGTGGCGGACGACGTTCCCCACCAGCTCGCTGGCGAGCAGCTCCGTCGTCGGCGTCAGCTCTTCCAGCCCCCACGCCGACAGTTGCTCCCGCACGTGCCTGCGGGCCTTCCCCGCCGCCCGCGGGTCCTCGGGGAGCGGCCAGCACGCGATCCGTTCGGGAGCGAGCGCGTGGACGCGGGCGACGAGAAGGGCGATGTCGTCGCTGGTGGTCCGCCCCACGGGGAGCAGCCCGGAGGTGAGAGTGTCGCAGAGCGCGCCCAGGTCCCCACCGTCACCGTCGGCCAGCAGCCGCGCCAGGTCGCCCAGGCCCTCGTCGATCTCGCGCTCGGAGGACTCCACCAGCCCGTCGGTGAACAGCACGAGCAGGCTCTCCTCGGGGATCCGCAGCTCGATGCTCTCGAAAGGCTGCTCCGCCGCCCCCAGGGGCGGGTTCGGCGGCGCCTTCGGGAAGCGCACGGTCCCGTCGGGATGGACGACCGCGGGCGGGGGGTGGCCGGCGCGCGTCACCGAGCAGATGCCGGTGGTCGAGTCGTAGAGCACGTACAGACAAGTGGCGTACGAGTCCGCGCCGAGTCCGCCGACGATGTCGTTGAGGTGCCCCATGATCTCGTCGGGGGGCAGTTCGAGACCGGCCAGCGTGTGGACGGCCGTGCGCAGGCGGCCCATGGTGACCGCCTCGGACAGGCCGTGGCCCATCACGTCGCCGATGACGAACGCGACGCGCCCGGCGGACAGCGGGATCACGTCGTACCAGTCGCCGCCGACGTCGGCGCCCTGCTCGGTCGGCAGGTAGCGGGCGGCGAGGGTGCACGACGGCAGCGCGGGCAGTTCCTGGGGGAGCAGGGCGCTCTGCAGCTCCCGCGAGCGGGTGTGCTCGGCGTCGTACAGCCGGGCGCGTTCCAGGGCGTGGGCCACCAAGGCGCTGATGGCGCTCAGCAGGGTGCGCTCCTCGTCCGTCAGCCGCCGCGGCTGATCGAAGGCGACCACACAGACGCCGAACGTCTGCCCGGAGGCGGTCAGCGGCAGGAAGGCCCATGACCCCTTCCCGGTCAGGTGCGGGCGGTCCGCCGTGGCCGGGTAGCGCGCCGCGTACTCCCCCGGCGAGGAGACGAAGACCGGTCCGCTGGTCGAGATGGCGTCCCACACCGGGTCCTCGGCGCCCCGGGGGCGGCCTTGGAGGTTGTCGAGGAAGGGCTGCGGGTAGCCGACGGACCCCACGTTGTAGGCCCTGCCGTCCTCGAGCGCCTGCACCAGCAGCCCGGTGGCGCAGAACGGCGGCAGGACGCGCTGGGCGACGGCGTCCACCACGTCGCGCGAGGTCGTCGCCTTGGCGAGAGCCGCGGTCAGTTCGGCGATCCGGGCCGCGCGTTCGCCCGCCGCCCGCTCGGCGGCGGCGCGCTCGGCCTCGTGCCTGCGCCGGTCGGTGACGTCGGTGAAGTAGAGCGTCACCCCGTCGGGCTGCGGGACCAGCCGGACGTGGTAGCAGGAGCCCGTGTCCGGCATCCGTACGTCGAAGCTCGCGGGCGCCGCCTTGGCCGCGGCCTCCCGGCAGCGGGCCTCCAGGCCGGGGACCTGCCGGAGCGACGGCAGCGTCCAGAGCACCCGGCCGAACAACTCCTCCTCGGAGGAGCCGAGCACGTCCTCCGCCTCCAGATTGACGAAGGTGATGCGCCAGTCCTCGTCAGCGGAGAGGAAACCGTCGCTCATGTACCGCAGGGCACGGCTCAGCGCATCACGCGCGGAACGCGACTCATTGCTCTCCCACGCCGTGCCGATCATCCGGTACGGCTCGCCCCGGTCGTCCAGGACCACCTTGGCGCGGGTCTCGGTCCAGCCGTAGCTGCCGTCCGGGCGACGCACCCGGTACTCGGCCTCGAACACGCCCCGGTTCCGGATCGCCTTCTCGGCGGCGGCGAGCGTCCACCGCAGGTCGTCGGGGTGGACGACCTTCATCCAGCTCTCGACCCGGGGCACGAAGTCGGCGGGATCGGTGCCGTAGACGGCCATGGCCGCGTCGTCCCAGGCGAGTTCGCCGGTGCGGATGTTCCAGTCCCACGTTCCCACCTCGACGGCCTTCAGCGCCTGCCGCAGCCGGCTGCCGCTGGGCTCCTCGTGAGTGGGGCGGCTCGGGGGCGGGGCCTGGTCCACGCGTTCCTGCGCCCAGGCGGTCACCGCCTCGAGGAACCGCCACTGCTCCTCGGTGGGCTCCCCGGCCGGGCCGGTGACGACGGTCAGCGAACCCACCGAGCTGACGCCGTCCGAAAGTGCCACGGAGGCCAGTCCCGTGCCGGGCCAACCCATCCGCGTCGCGGGCCGGACGGCGCCGGCCGACCCGTTGGCCGCCCACACGCGGCCGTGCGTGCGCACGGCACGCGCCGGGACCACCGGGCTCTCCTGGTCGATGATCTCCCAGGGGCGAACGGACCCCGGCGACAGTCCGACCGTGGACACCATTCGCAGTGCGGACATCGGCCCGCACAGGTGGACCGTGCCGCCCAGCCCGTCCAGCTCGGCGACCGCGTGCTGCAGGGCGAGCCGGAGCACCTCGCCCTCGGCGATGCCCTTCTCGACATCGGCGAGCAACGCCAATCGGCCGTTCACCATGTAAATGTACATTTCCGGAGGAAAGCCGGCAGGTGAGGCGGGCCTTACTTCGGACCCCGGTCCTCTTGGACGTGCAGGAGGAAGAGGGCGTTCAGCACGTCGTCCGACATGCCGGCCAGGACGGCTTCCGGCGTGCTGGCCATCGCGTGTGCGATGTCGTCGACCAGGTGCGCCAGACCGTCGATGCCGGACTCCTGCGTGCCGGAGCCGGAGCCGGGGGCGCTGTCGAGGTCGGGGCCGGTGGGGTCGTGGTGGTCACCGGCGCTGCGATGGGTGGTCGTCTGGTGGTTCATGCGCATCTTCCGAACGGGGCGGGGGTTCACCGCGGCGGGAGGCCGAGATGTGCTTGCCACGGCCAAGGCTGCGTCATCGCGGCCGCGCCGGCCACGGAACGTTGGTCCTATGCCTCCCGGTACCAGGCAGCGCGCGCGGGCAGCCGTGTCCTGCCTGTCCCCGGGCAGGACACGGCCCGGCGTCAGGCGGCCCCGACGCGCCGCGCGACCTCCTTGCCCTTGATGGTGGCGTCCTCCAGGGCCCGGGCCCACGAGGCCTCGGCGAGCGGGACGAGCTCCGCCATCGCCGGGTTCGACGCCGCCGCGGTCAGTTCGGGAACGATGAAGTCCACGTCCAGGCCCATGTACTCACCGAGGATGGACCGCAGGTAGTTCTGGACGTACTCGGAGGACTCCCGCGGGGTGCCCGGCGCGTAGGAGCCGCCGCGGCTGGCGACGACGGTGACCGGCACGCCCTTCACGCTGGAGGTGTCACCGGTCGTCCGGCCGACCATGAGGACGTGGTCGATCCAGCTCTTGAGCGTCGACGGGATCGTGAAGTTGTACATCGGGGCGCCGAGGAGCACGGCGTCGGCCCGCTCCAGTTCCTCGATCAGGGCCAGACGGCCCGCGAAGGCCGCCGCCTGCTCGGGCGTGTGCGACGAGGTGTCGACGAAGGCGGCGGAGAAGCCGTGCACGTCGAGATGGGGGAGCGGGTCCGCGGCGAGGTCGCGGTAGACGACGGTGCCGTCCGGGTGCTGCTCCTGCCATGCGTCGCGGAAGGTCAGCGCCACGGTGCGGGAGCGGGAGTCGGAGCCCGGGTGGAGGGAGGAGTCGAGGTGCAGCAGGGTTGCCATGTGAAGTTCCATTTGCGTCAGACGTGTTCGTGGCCCCGTGGGGCGGCTCCCCGGCGTCACGGCGCCGGGGAGCCCGGTGGTCCGCGTCGCCGGGGGTGCGAGGCGCGGGTCCCACGGCTCCACCGTGGTGCACTCGGCTACCGCGGGCCAAAGAGGGGATTAGTCGCTTACTTTTGGTAAGTGCCTGGGCGTGGAGCGGCGACCTCCCCTGGTGTATGGGGAGTTGAAACGGCAATGGGACGGCGTGACACGCCAAGGCGCACCGCGGTGTCGCCCGGCGGGGAGGACTCACCCGGGGCGCGGCGGATCGTCGCCTCGGCGGCGCACGGGTCGCCGTAGGCGCTGAAGGGGCCGCCGGATGGGGCGGCGCCGAGCCTGTGCTCGAATGTGTGCGCCGACGTCGAAAGGCTCCCCGTTCCGGATAGGCCCGGACACCAGGAGGGGGAGGTGCGGGGCCGGGACGGGGAGCCGGCGCTGTTTCTCGCGCAAGAGTGTGGGGGCGCGCGCGGTGCGCGCGGCACGCGTCCGGCCGGCTCGTCACCGTGATGCCGGGTGTGCACCAGGGCGCGGGCGGCCTGAGTGTCGTGGAGCGGCCTCGGCGGTGTTCAGCCCTGGGCGGCCGTGGTGCCGGGGCCGGGCGCGTCGAGTGGGCGGCGGTGGGCGCCCATGCCCGGGATGCCGATGGCGGTGACGCGTTCGCCGGCGGGCCGGCCGCGGTGTCGTCCGCTGCCGGGGGCGGCGGCCGACTGCTGGCGCCGAACCGCCACGAGGACGTTGTTGAGCAGTCCGCCGGACTTCGTCGTTGGCGTGGTCTTGAGCATGGTGTTCTCCGGGTCTTTCGTGTGCCGGCGGCATCAGGGGAGGGCGAGCGACGGGAGCCGTCCGGTGCCGGGCCGTGTGAGGACGGGGCGGCTCGGCACCGGCGTGGCTCCCTGCCCTGTCGGCCGGGTTGTCCGGTCGCCGGGGCGTGCGTGGTCCGGCGGGGTGTGCCGGATCCGGTCGGGCCTCAGCGGACGGGTCCGTGGCCGTGGGACTGCCAGACGGTCACCCAGTGGCCGTGGGACCAGCGGGCCAGGCGGTGGCCGTCGTAGCGGTAGAGCTTGCCGTCGTACCCGTACCAGTACTGCACCTGGTGGTGGCCGTAGTCGTAGTGGTGGCGGGTGATCTCGTCGTGCCAGCGCCGGTCGTTGTTCCCGCCGCGGTCGGCGTTCCGGTCCCAGGGGGTGCTGCTGACGGTCACCGTCTGCCGGTCCTGGCCGGAGGGCCGGGGTGCGGCGGAGGCGGAGCCCGTGGCGCCGAGCAGGGCGGTGCCGGCGAGCGCGACCGAGGCGGTGGAGGTGGCGATGATGCGCGTCCACTTGTTCATGACTGGTTACTCCTTGCTGCGCCCCGGTGTGCGGGGCGTCGGACGACGGTCCGGCCGGTGGGCCGGTCCCCGTCGTGCGGGGGCGATTGCGCGGGGGCCGCCGGTGCGGGGCGCCTGGTTCGCAGGCGCTGGATCCGCGGGGCCGGCGTCGCTGTGAATCGCTGGTGAATGGAACCTAACAGATGATTGATGGCCGTCAATCGTTTATGGTGTGTGACCATCGCCTCGCGCAAGGAATCCGGAGAAGCGGAATAACAGGACACAAACGTCACTGACGGGGCGCCGTGGATCTCCGTCCGTGGAGCCGCCGCACGGTCCCCGAAATCGTTGAAATTCATGGATTACCCATAGACCACGATGGTTGGTGTCGCGCTACCATGTACGTATGGCAGTGAACGAGATCGCGGTTGAGGATGCCGCCGGCGGCGACCCGCTGGAGCAGCTCGGTTTCCTGCTGGCCCGGCACGGGGCCATCGCCAACGGCCGGGTCCAGCGCGCCTTCGCCTCCTGCGGTCTGACACCGCGGGCAGGTGCCACGTTGATGCTGCTCGGCAGGTGCGGATCCATGGGGCAGCAGGGTCTCGTCGCGGCGCTCGAGGTGGATCCCAGCATCATGGTCGCGATCCTGAACGACCTCGAGTCCGCGCAGCTCGTGGAGCGTCGACGGGACCCGTCCGACCGCCGTCGGCACATCGTCGCCATCACGGATCGCGGACGCGCCGTCCTGTCCGAGGCCCAGACGGCGGTGGAGGAGGTCGAACGGGGGCTGTTCGGTGATCTGTCCCCGGAGGAGATCACGGCGCTCCGCGGACTCCTGGCCCGGGTGCGCACATCACCGGGCGACGAGGTCTGCTCCGAGCAGTGACCCCGGGCCCCGGCCGGTGCCTCGCGGCGAACCGGAACGGGAACAGCACCTCCGGTGGCCGGAGGTGCTGGGGCTCTCGGGAGGCGGCGCGGAGGGGCCGGACGCTCAGTCGAGGATCACGCCGTTGTTGACGGTGCCGTTGTTGACGTTGGTGGAGTTGTTGTTACCGAGGACGATGATGATGCTGCCGTTACCGTTGCCACTGCTGTCGGGGCGGTTGCCGCCGTGCTTCCAGCCGCCGCGCCCCCGGTCGTCGTGGCCCCAGCCTCCGCCGTGACCGCCGCCGCGGCCGGCCTTCGCGGTGGCGGCGTGCGCCTCGGACGGCGTGGTGGCGGCGAACGCGGTGGTGGGGAGCAGCGCTCCTCCGGCGGCCAGGGCGGTCGCGGCGGTGAGGGTGACGAGGCGCTTGGTGTACGGGATGCGGGCCATGGTCGTTGTCCTTCGTGAGCGTCGGTGGAGGTTCCGGTGTGTCCGGTGGGCCGCCCTGGGGGCGTGAACCCGATGCCTCCAGTAAGCCGGGCGCGACGCCCGGCGTCATGTCGCTGAAATGCGGGACTTGACAGGGATTTGCGACCGGGGATATGCGGGCGCTGACCGGGTCGGCCGGTGACCATCCCGGCGACCAGGTTGACGGCCGTGGCCAGGATGCCGGTGCCGAAGACGTACGACAGCAGCGAGTGCCGACGCACCGTCGCACGGATCGCCGGGCTCGAGACGTCCGTGTCGGAGACCTGGTAGGTCACGTCGAATGTCACGGCTCGTGGCAACGGCACTTGAGATCGCCCGGAGGTTCCGGCGGCGTCCCGCCGGGTGCCGGGCCGCCCGCGCCGTCCCCGCGCGGCGGCGAACGGCGCGGGTACGGCGGCCCGTACCCGTGGTTGCGGCGCCCGCCGTCAGCCGAACTGGCCCGGCTGGTAGTCGCCGGCGGGCTGCCGGTTGATGACGTTGATGCGGTTGTAGGCGTTGATGACGGCGATCAGGCCGATCAGGGCGACGAGTTGGTCCTCGTCGTAGTGCTTGGCGGCGTTCGCCCAGACCTCGTCCGTGACGCCGCCGGCGGCGTCGGCGATCCGGGTGCCCTGCTCGGTGAGTTCGAGGGCGGCGCGCTCGGCTTCGCTGAAGACGGTGGCCTCGCGCCAGGTCGCGACGAGGTTCAGGCGCACCGAGGTCTCACCGGCCGCGGCGGCGTCCTTGGTGTGCATGTCGGTGCAGAAGCCGCAGCCGTTGATCTGGCTGGCGCGGATCTTCACCAGTTCCTGGGTCGCGAGCGGCAGCCCCGACTCCCCGGGCACCCGGCCCGCCGAGTTGATGTGCTTGAAGAACGTGAGCGCGAGGGCGTTGCCGAACAGGTTCACACGGGCTTCCATGGCGGTCTCCTCCTGCGTGGTGACGGTTACGCAGCCCTGACGTGCGGGGCTCGGGAAACGTGACACGGGCACGGATGTGACGTGGGTCTCGCGGCGGGTAGTGTCGCCACATGGCTGACGAGGAATTCGAGGACCCGCGGCTGGCCGCGATGTACGACGCCCTCGACCCCGACCGCGGCGACCTCGACGCGTACACCGCCGTGGTGCGGGAGTTCGACGCCCGCCGGGTCCTGGACATCGGCTGCGGAACGGGGGTGTTCGCACTGCGGCTGGCCGGCCTCGGGATCGAGGTCGTCGCCGTCGACCCGGCCCGGGCGGTCCTCGACGTCGCCCGGGCAAAGCCGGGTGGCGAGCGGGTGCGCTGGATCGCCGGTGACGCCACGGCGCTTCCGGCACTGCGCGTGGACCTGGTGACGATGACGGCCAACGTCGCCCAGGCGATCGCCGACCCCCGGGCGTGGCGGGAGACCCTGCGGGGGGCCCACGACGCCCTGCGGCCGGGCGGCCGCCTGGTGTTCGAGACGCGGGACCCGGCCAGGCGCGCGTGGGAGGGCTGGAACCGCGAGGCGTCGCACCGGGTCGTGGACGTGCCGGGCACCGGACCGGTGGAGCACTGGGTCGACCTTCTCGACGTCAGCGGCCCGTTGGTCACGTTCCGCTGGACCTACCTTCTCGGTGCGCGCCGGGAGGTGCTGACCTCGACCTCCACCCTGCGGTTCCGGGGGCGGGAGGAGATCGAGGCGTCACTCGCCGCGCAGGGGTACGCCCTCGACGACGTACGCGACGCCCCGGACCGGCCCGGCCGCGAGTTCGTCCTCGTCGCGCGCCGACCGGAAGCACAACCGGAACCGCGCTGATACCCGGGGCCGCACAGCGGGCACAACGGCTCTTGAACGCCCCGGCACGCCGCCCGCCGACCGGGCTCGCACGCTGCTGACGCGTACGGCCGCCGACGGAACCGGCGGCCGTACGGAGAGGGCGGCGCGGAGGTCAGCGCTTCCCGAAGACCCGCTTGCCGGAGCCGAGGTCCAGGAAGACCGTCTCGCCGGTGGCGTCGGCCAGGCCGTCGTTGTCGGTCACGGCGTAGACGTGGCCGTCACCGCCCACGGTGAGGCCCTCGAGCTTCTCCTGGGTCCACCCGTTCGTCGCCCGCAGGTCGGGCAGCACATCGTGGGCCAGCGTCTTGGGCAGCACCGGGAGCGACCCCGAGGGGGCGGCGGACTTCGGCATGCCGACCGTGTAGACGCGCTTGATCTTCGCGGCGGGGCCGTTGAGCTTGTCCCGCTCGATCAGAGCGAGCTTGTCGCCGACCGCCGTGATCTCGGACAGGCCGATCCAGTCGCCCGGGGTACCGGTGGTGCCGATCCGGTAGCCGAACCAGCTCCAGGTGCCCGACCGGACGTCGTAGCGGCCGATCCGGACGACCCCGGCCGGGTCGCCCTTGACCTCGCGCTGCAGGGTGGCCCAGACCACCTCGCGGCCGTTGCGGTCGGTGGTGGCGGTGACGCCCTCGAAGCCCTGCTTCGCCAGGCCCGCGGCGACGTCCGCCGGGAGCGGGACGACCTGGCGGGTCACGCCGTCGCGGTCGAGCCGGACCAGCTTGTTGCCGTCGCCGGTCGCGCCCTCGACGGCGAGCCAGAAGCCGCCCTGGGGGCGGGCGTGGATGCCCTCGGCGTCGTAGCCGGCCGGCTTGCCGTCGGCGTCCTTGACGGTCAGGGCCCGGGTGACGACCGCCGGCTTTCGCGAGGTGTCGATGGTCATGATCCTGGTGACGGAGTACGCCGCGTCGGTGACCGTGTACAGCTCGTGCGGCTTGCCTGGGACGGCGGACAGCGCGCCGAGCGCGCCCCATCCGATCGGCGCGCCGGCGGAGTCCGGGGCCGAGACGATGCCGGGGAACGACGGCGTGCCCTTGCCCAGTTGGAACAGGCTCACCGAGGCCCGCACGCCCACCGAGGCGTCGTCCTCCTCGCTGGAGACCGCGAGCAGGTCGCGCGACGGGATCGGCAGCAGTCCCTCAGGGCCGTTGGTGGTGGCCAGCATCTGGCGGAAGACCGGGGCGGCCGGGCGGCTGACGTCGTAGACGGCCACGAAGTTGCCGCGCTCGGAGCCGACGAAGGCGTACCGCACACCGTGGAAGGTGGCGACGACCACGCCCTCCGGCTCGGTGCCCTTCTTGCCCGCGCGGTCCTCGTCGTGCAGGCCGTAGCGCACCGCGAGGCGCTCGAAGCTGTTGCCCGCGTCCCAGACGACCTTGCCGGTGCGGCTGTCGAAGACGGTCCAGCCGCGCGTGCCGCCCTTCCAGTCGCCCTCGTTGGCGGTGGCGAAGTAGCGGTCGTCGATCCAGCTGACGGCGTCGGGCTCGCGCCGCACGTCGGTGATCGAGCCGCTCTGGTCGATGACGCCGTCCTTGACGGTGTCGATGCCGCGGACGGTGGCCGTGCCGGCGCTGAAGGCCTTGGTGATGCGGCCCGTCGGCAGGTCCACCAGGACGACGCCGTTGTTCTCCTGCAGCGTCACGGCCAGCTGGTTGCGGCCGTTGACCGCGACGTACTCCGGCTCCGGGTCGGTGGGCTCGACGATCCCGGCGGCGGTCAGCGTGGGCAGCGCGCTGCCGTCGGGCCGGGTCAGCGGCACGGCCCGGGTGCGCCAGTGCTGCGGCGAGGCGCCATCGAGGTCGACGATCCGCACGAATCCGGCCGGGGCCTGGGGCAGGTCGCCCTCCTCACCGCCGGGCGGGGTCGCCTCCTCGTCGCGCTCGTTCTCGATCGCGATCGCGGCGTACCGCTTGTCCTTGGTGATGGTGATGGAGTCCGGCTGACCGCCCAGGTCGATGCTGGTGACCCGCTCGCGGTTGCGCAGGGATATGACGTCGAGGCGCCCGGAGGGCGTGGAGTAGCCGCTGCTGGTGTTGACCACGACCAGCACGTACTGGCCGACCACGGCCACGGAGGTCGGCTCGTCCTCGGCGTCGCCGAGCTCGGTCAGCGACAACGTGCCCAGCCCGCGCGGGCTGCCCGGCTTGCTGATGTCGAGGAAGCCGATCCGCCGCGCCAGGGCGTCGGTGTAGACCAGAGTGCGGCCGTCCTCGCTGACCGCCGAGATCTCGGCGACGGTCGCGGTGGCCGGGTCCTCGCCCGCCGGGCGGTTCTGGAAGACCGGGTAGGTGGCGGTGCGCTGGAAGTCCGGCGTCACATGCGGGTGGTGGGCACTCGCCGGGCTCGCGGCCACCAGCGTGCCGGCCGCGACAGCCGCGGTCGTGAGCGCGGCGTAGGTTCTCTTGGGGAGCATCGTCTCTCCGTTGCGCTTACGGTCGGAAAGGCGATCATCTCGCCACCCGGTCAGCACCATCGGGCGCACAGGTGAACAACCGGCGAAGACCGTCCGCAGGGTGTGACCGGGACGCCCCGGTCCGTACGGGTGCCGGGAGTGCCGTCGCGGCACGGGGACGGTGCGCGCAGCGGCGGCTCCGGGGAATCCGGCGGCGGCAGCCGAGGGTCGCCGGGCTCCCCGGCGGCGCCTTGGACACCGGCCCCCGGTGCCGGGCGCCGCCTCGCGCGCGTACGCGGGACGGGCGCGCAAGAACGCCGGACGGGCGCGCATGGTCCGCCGCGGGCCCCCGGAACTACGGTCGGTGACGGACGCCGTCACCGGCGTCCGCGTACCCGACCGTGTACCGAAGGCCTCACATGACCACTGCAGACAACAGCCGCCCCGCCATCCTCCTCGTCCACGGTGCCTGGCACGGCGCCTGGTGCTACGACCGGCTCGTGCCCGAACTCACCGCGCTGGGCTGGCGCGTCGAGACCGTCGACCTGCCGAGCGCCGCGGCCGACGAGGCGAACACGGCCGGGATGTACGACGACGCGCGGGCCGTCCGGGAGCGCCTGGACGCGGTCGAAGGCCCGGTGACCGTCCTCGCCCACTCCTACGCGGGCATCCCCGCCACGCAGGCCGCAGCGGACGCGCCGAACGTCTCGCGCATCGTCTACCTCTCCGCGTTCGTGCTCGACGAGGGGGAGTCCATCGACGGCATGAGCGGCGGCAAGATCTCCGGCGCCGGCGTCGACTCGCTGTCCGCGCACGGCCACTACGAGGACCCCAAGGCCGCCTTCTACGGGGACGTCGCACCACGGGACGCGGAGGAGGCCACCGCGCGACTGGTGCTCCAGACGGCCAGGTCCTTCTGCGAACCGCTCACCGCCGCCGCGTGGAAGACCGTGCCCTCCACCTACATCCTCACCGAGCGGGACACGGCGCTCGCCCCGGAGTTCCAGGAGGCCATGGCGGCCCGTGCGCAGCGCGTCCACCGGCTGCCCTCGGGGCACTCGCCGTTCCTGTCCATGCCCGTCGAGCTGGCCAAGCTGATCACCACCGACGCCGGCCGGTGACGATCGCCGCACCCCGCCGTGCGGGCTCCCGGAGGTCGTCTCCGGGGGCCCTCACCCGGTCTCACCCGGTCTCATCCGGGCGGTGCGGTTCCGTCGTGCGGTAACGTCCGGGCGAGGACCCCATGACGCGCTTGAAGGCGTGGCTGAAGGAGCTCTCCGAGCCGTAGCCCCAGCGCGCCGCGATCGCCGCGACGGTGCGGTCGCTCGTCCTCAGCTCCCGTGCCGCGGAGCGGATGCGCCAGCATGCGAGGTACTCCAGCGGCGGCACGCCCACGGTCCTGGTGAACCGGTCGGCGAACCGGGACCTCGACATCCCGCTCCGCCCGGCGAGTTCGGCGACGGTCCAGGGGTGCGCGGGCCGGTCGTGCATCAGGCTCAGCGCGGCCCCGATGTGCCGGTCGGCGAGCGCGGTGAGCCAGGCGCCGCCCTCCGGCCCGTGCTCGGCCACGTGGGCCCTGAGCAGGTGGACCAGCAGGACGTGGGCCAGCCGCTCCGTCACGAAGGGTGTGCCCAGCGCGGGCTCACTGGTCTCCGCGCGGAGCAGTTCGAGCGCCGCCCGGATGCCCTCCGCCGCGGTGGACCCGGCGCCGACGTGGATCAGGGGCGGCAGGACGTCCAGGAGCACGGCGGCGTTGGCCTCGTCGAGGTCGAATCCGCAGCCCACGACGACCGCGTCGGGTGAGGTGCCGATCCGGACCGCGTCCCCGGGCGTGAAGCCGTCGAAGACCTCGGCGCTCGGCACCGCCGGGACCTCGGCGCCGCCCGACAGCTCGTATGCGCGGCCGCCGCCGAGCAGGTAGCAGTCGCCCGCCTTCAGGGTCACCGGTCCCGGGGTCCCGGCCACCGCGATCCGGCAGTCGCCTCGCAGCACGGCGCCGAACTTGATGTGCCGGAAGCCGGAGAAGCCGACGGCCCACGGTTCCTGGGCCTCCAGCCGCGCGAAGCTCCCGCTGCGCAGGTCGAGCAGGCCCAGGACGTCGGTCAGCGGATCGGTCACATGTCCTCCGGCGCCGTCGGCGGATGCCGCGGGCGCGTCCGTCAGCGGGTGGCCGCGGCGAGCGCGGCCCGGATTGCGTCGGCGGGCACAGGGGTCGCCGTGGCCTTCGTGAAGTCGGCCTCGCCGCCCGAGTACGGCAGACCGTAGACGGGGGTGCCGGGCTGGGAGCGCCAGCTGTCGGCGAGGGTGCCGTAGCCGACGGCATCGTAGCCGAGTGCGTCGAGGAGTTCGGCGGCGTGCGCGACGGCGGCCGGGTCGTCGCCGGCGATCGGCAGGGCGGTCCGGTCGGGTGAGCCCTTGGGGCGGGCGAGATCGCCGAGGTGGCGGAAGAAGATGTTGTTGAACGCCTTCACCACGTGGGCGTCGGGCAGGTGGCCCTGGAGCAGCCCGCTCTCCGTGGTGGTCCCGTCCTCGAGTGCGGCGATGCGGCCGTCACGCTCGGGGTAGTAGTTGCCGGTGTCGATGACCGTTTTCCCGGTCAGCGGTGCCACCGGGACCTGGTCGAAGGCCCCGAGCGGGATCGTCACCACGACCCAGTCGCCCGCCGCGGCGGCCTCGGCCGGGGTCGCCGCGCGCGTCCGGGCGCCCAGTTCGGCGACCAGACCGTCCAGGGTCTGCGGCCCGCGCGAGTTGCTGAGCACCACGTCCAGGCCCGCGTTCACGGCGAGTCGCGCCAGGGTGCCGCCGATGGATCCGCTGCCGATCAGTCCAAGAGTTGCCATGTCAATCGCAACCCCGCGCCCCGCCGTTCTGTTTCCGGCCGGCCGCAAAGACCGGGCAAAGCGGTCGGCGGTCAGTCGCCGGGGAGCAGCGTGAACACCTGCTCCACCCTTCGGGCCGGCGCCGCCTCGCCGGCGTCTTGGAGCGCGGTGCTGCCGATGGTCCTGCGCATCAGCCAGAAGCCGGCGACGATGGATGAATCTGGAACTGACCGGCCGCCGGGCCGGCGACGTCCGCCGTGCGGCCCGGGAACCGGCATCGGGTGAGGGCGGGAGCCGTCGGGTGAGTCGCCGCCCCGGGCAAGGGGCCTGACAGACCGTGACGGAGAACGCTATGCTCCCCGCGATGACGACCTACTCCCTTTCCAGATTGGGGGTCCCGTCCGCGCAAGGTGAGTGCTGATGCTCACTCCGATC
Organism: Actinacidiphila sp. bgisy160; assembly: GCF_057707815.1. Lineage (NCBI taxonomy): Bacteria > Bacillati > Actinomycetota > Actinomycetes > Kitasatosporales > Streptomycetaceae > Actinacidiphila > Actinacidiphila sp. bgisy160. The sequence continues at coordinate 67,751 of NZ_JBYIQW010000032.1, read as the reverse complement.
GCGAACGAGGATTCCCGCCTTTCCCTCTGGCTGCGCGTGCGCGAGTTCGCCGTGCCGCCCTCCATGGTCGAGGCCGCCACCGCCCGCCGCCGCCGCGGTGACTGGAGCGGGGCGTGCGCCGCCGCCGGTCTCGACGTCGACCTCAACCTGCGTTCCCTCGCCCGCACCCACGGCCGGGAACTCGCGGCCCGGGTCCGGGCCGATCTCCGCCATCTGGCTCCCGACCTGCTGCGCTGGCACATGCCGCGGGTCGCCCCCGACGGTCTGCTGCGCCCGGGCCTGACCATCTCCCTGGCCCGGTACGGGGCCTTCGGACCGGAGGACGGGGACCGCGTGCACCTCGTGGCCAGGACCCCACCGGCATGGGCGGACGGCGGGCAGCGAATGAGCCTCGCGCTGTGGGACCCCGCCCGCCCCGAGGCCGGCGCCCTCCACCATCCGCACCCCCGGCCCCACCGGCGGTTCCGCCTCAACCTGCACCGCCACCTGTGGGACGCGCGCAGAACCGGCGAACTGCGGTTCCGCGCCGGAACCGGCCGCGGGCCCGCCGATCGGCCTCTCCTCCCGGACCCGCAGCCGCCCGGGCCACCGCCGCCGCAGCACCGCTGCGCGGCCGACCGGTGGGAGGACGAGGCGAGGATGGTGCTGCGCGCCGAGGGCCGGACCACCGGCGCCGTCACCGTGCGCCTGGGGTCCCGCCACCGGCTGCTCGTGGACGTGAGCGACGGTGGCGGCACGGGACGGCCCATCGCGCGGATCGCGACGGCCGCGGACGGCGCACGCGCCCGGGCGCTGCCCGTGTTGCCGGAGGCGGCGACCTGGGTGCCACCGGACCTCGAACTGCTTCAGGCCGGCCTGATCGACGCCGACGGGCTGCACCCGCTGGTCGCCGCCGCGCTCGTGCCCGGCCACACGCCGTCCGGCCCGTCCCTGCCGCGGGGGCGGCAGGGACAACCGCGCGTCGTGGAGTGCCGGGGCGCGCTGCACCGGATCGGCATGGTCGACGGTGTCCTGGCCGCGCTGGACCACGACCCGGACGAGATCCGCCGCGAGGAACTGCTGGTCGCGCTGACCGGCACCCCGCTGCCCTGCCTGCGGGCGATCGACCGGGCGCACCGGCGTCCGGAGTCCCTCGCCGACGTACGGGCACGTCTGGACCACGGCGACACCGTCGGCGCGCTGGCCGTCGTCGAGGGCCTGCTCGGGCCCGGCGCCGTGCTCCGCGACGGCCCGCTCCGGGACGAACTGGAGGCGGCGGCCCAACGGCGCATCGCGTACGGCCTGTTCAGAGCAGGCCTTGCCGGGCCCGCCCCCGGACGCGTCCCGCCGCGCGAGCGCTTCCCGGCACCCGGCGGCCGCTCCGGCCGGTCGCAGCCGCGGCACCGCACCTCCCGCTGACCCCGGGGCGTGCGCGGCGTCCCCGCGCAGGCCCCCGTACCCCCTTCGACTTCACGAACCCCAAGGTGACCATCCATGCCCACGCACGCCCCGTCCGCCCCGTCCGCCCCTGCCGCCCCGTCCGCCCCTGCCTCCGTCCCAGCAACCGCACCCCAACTCGAGGTCGCGGAATCCCTGTTGTCGCTGCTGCGTGACACCACCACCGAACCGCGCCCCGACACCCGACTGGAGGCCCTCACCCTGGCCGTCGCCGCCGACCTGCCGGTGCTTTTGTGGGGCGAGCCCGGGATCGGCAAGACCGCGGCGCTCACCCAGCTCTCCGCCGCGCTCGACCTGCCGCTGACCACGGTGATCGCCAGCGTCCACGAGCCCTCCGACTTCTCCGGGCTGCCCGTCGTCGGGGACGACCCCGCCGAGCAGGGCGTCCCGATGGCCCCGCCGGACTGGGCCGTCCGCCTGGTGCGGGCCGGCCGGGGCCTGCTCTTCCTCGACGAACTGTCCACCGCGCCGCCCGCCGTGCAGGCGGCCCTGCTGCGCCTCGTGCTCGAACGGCGGATCGGCGCCCTGCGGCTGCCGCCCGCCGTCCGGATCGTGGCCGCCGCCAACCCCCCTTCCTCCGCGGCCGACGGCTGGGAACTGAGCGCGCCGCTGGCCAACCGGTTCGTCCACCTGCAGTGGACCCATGACCACGACGTGGTGGTGCGCGGCCTCGGCGGGACCTGGCCCCGGGCGACGCTGCCGCGGCTCGACCCCGGAAAGCTGCCCGAGGCCGTGGACTTCGCCCGGCGCGCGGTGTGCGGGCTCCTCGCCGCCCGCCCCGGCCTCGTCCACCGCCTCCCCGGCAACGAGGCCCGGCGCGGCGGCGCCTGGCCGTCCCCCCGGAGCTGGGAGATGACGCTGTGCCTGATCGCCTTCGCGACCGCGGCCGGCGCCTCCCGGGAGGTGCTCTCCCTGCTCGTCAGGGGCACCGTCGGGGACGGCCCGGGGCTGGAACTGCTGGCGAGCATGGACCGGATGGACCTCCCCGATCCCGAGGAACTGCTCGCCGACCCCGCGGCTGCCGTCCTGCCCGAGCGCGGGGACCTGCGTCAGGCCGTACTGGACGGTGTGGTGGACGCCGTCCGCAACCGCCCGGAGAGGTCCCGCTGGGACGCGGCGTGGGCGCTGCTGGTCCGGGCCCTGGAGACCGGGGCCCCCGACCTGGTCGTCGTCCCCGCGACCACGCTCGCCTCGCTGCGCCGTGAGGACTGGGACGTACCCGAGGCCGTGGAGCGGCTCGCCGGAGTGGTGTCGCTGTCCCGGCGCGCCGACCGGGCGGCCGCCAGGTCCGGGCTCGTCGCGAAGGCCGGCCGGTGAGCGCGGACGCACCGGGGGCACTGGACCTCGAGAAGCTCTTCGCCGCCCGCCTGTACGCCGCGCGGGTCCGGCCCTACCTGGCGACCGCACTGTTCGCGCTGCATGTCGTGGAGTCCCGGCGGGTCCCGACCATGGCCGTCGACCCGCACTGGCGGTGTTACGTCTCACCGGCGTTCGTGGACCGGACGCCGCTGGAGCAACTGGCGGGGGTGTGGGTGCACGAGGTGTCCCACCTGCTGCGCGACCACCACGGGCGCGGCGACCGCGTCGCACGGGAACAGGGGCTGGAGGGCCCGGCGGAACGGCTGAGGATGAACATCGCCGCGGACTGCGAGGTGAACGACGACGCCTTCGGGGAAGGTCTGGACACGCCCCAGGGCGCCGTCATCCCGAAGTCCCTGGGACTTCCCGAGGGGAAGCTCATGGAGGACTATCTCGGGCGGTTCGGTCTCGGCCCGTTGACGCAGGACTTCGTCTGGCTGGACTGCGGCAGCGGCGCGGACGGCCTGGAACGGGAGTGGGACCTCGGACCGGCGGGCGCCGAAGGCCTGAGCGAGCAGGAACGCGACGCCGTCCGCTTCCGCGTGGCGCAGGGCATCAACGGCCGCCCGGGCCACGCGCCGAAGAGCTGGCGACGGTGGGCGGAGGAGGCGTTCCACCCGCCGCAGCCGTGGCGGCAACTGCTGGGAGCCGCCGTACGCTCGGCGGCCTCCGGCGCCGGCGCGGGCGAGGACTACAGCTACGGCCGGCCCTCGCGCCGCTCGGCCGGCGTGCCCGGTGTCGTGCTGCCGAGCCTGCGGCGCAGACCGCCCCGCGTCTGCGTGGTCATCGACACGTCCGGCTCCGTCAGCGACGCCGAACTGGGCAGCGCCCTCCTCGAAGTGACCGCGATATCCCGCGCCGTGGGAGGCCGCCGCGACATGGTCACCGTCGTGCCGTGCGACGCCGCGGCGAGAATCGCCCACCCGCTGTGCCGCGCCGAGGGCATCCCGCTGGTGGGCGGCGGTGGCACGGACCTGCGCACCGGCTTCACCAGGGCGCTGCGCACACGGCCCGGGCCCGACGTCGTCGTGGTGCTCACCGACGGCCAGACGCCCTGGCCGGCCTCGCGGCCGCCGTGCCGTACCGTCGTGGGCCTCTTCCCCCGGCACGGAACGCACCGGTCGTGGCGCGAGCACGATGCCGACCACGTGCCGGACTCGCCGCCCGACTGGGCGCGCGTGGTCCACATCGGGTCGTCCGGCACGGCGGGGTGACGGCGCCGGCGGTGCCCGGGCGGGCGTGCCCGGGCACCGCCGAAGGCGATCTCATGATCCGTCAGAATCCTTGTGCACAAGCGTTCCCCTGCGTCGGCCCCGGACCCTAAGATCACCCCGCCAGTCAGGGGACCGCGGCCGCCGGGGAGGCGACGTGAGCGACAGCGCACCTCAAGGGCAAGATCTCGAGAAGTACGGCTACACGCAGCAGTTGGCGCGATCACTGGGCTTCCGGGACCTGGTGGTCTACGGCCTGGTCTTCATGGTGCCGATCGCGCCGTTCGGCATCTTCGGCGGCGTCTTCCAGGGCTCGGGCGGCATGGTCGCCCTCGCCTACGCCATCGGCATGCTGGCGATGATGTTCACCGCTCACTCCTACGCCCAGATGTCCCGGGCCTTCCCGATGGCCGGGTCGGTCTACTCCTACGCGGGGCGGGGCATCGGCGCGCCGGTCGGCTTCCTGTCCGGCTGGATGATCCTGCTCGACTACATCCTCGTGCCGGCGCTGCTCTACTTGATCGCCGCCGTGGCGATGAACTCGCTCGTCGCCTCGGTGCCCGTGTGGATCTGGCTGATCGGGTTCGTCGTCCTCAACACCGTCGTGAACTGGCTCGGCATCGAGATGACCGCCCGGATCAACAAGATCATGCTCGTGGGCGAGCTGATCGTCCTCGTCATCTTCCTGGCCGTGGGCGTCACCGCGCTCGCCCAGGGCAAGGGCAACGGATCCGGCTTCCATGCCTTCTACGACTCCGGCACCTTCTCCTGGTCGCTCGTCTTCGGGGCGGTGTCGATCGCCGTCCTCAGCTTCCTCGGCTTCGACGGGATCTCCACGCTCGCCGAGGAGAACCGCGAATCGGCACGGGCCATCGGCCGCGCGATGGTCACCGCCCTGCTGCTCGCCGGGGCGCTGTTCATCGTGCAGACCTGGGTCGCGGCGATGCTGGTGCCCGACCCACAGGCGCTGATCGACACTGGAGACCCGGACGGCACCGCCTTCTACGACGCCGCGCGCGTCGCCGGCGGCGCCTGGCTCGGCACACTGAGTGCGCTGGCCACCGCCATCGCCTGGGGCTTCGCCAACTCCCTGGTCGCCCAGGCGGCCACCTCACGGCTGCTGTTCGCGATGGCCCGCGACCGGCAACTGCCCCGCTTCCTGGCCACCGTCGACGCCCGCCGCCGCGTCCCCGTCAACGCCACCCTCCTCGTGGCGGTGGTCTCGCTCGTCCTCGGCCTCTACATGAACTCCCGGGACGACGGCATCACCCTGCTCAGTTCGCTGGTCAACTTCGGGGCGATGACGGCCTTCCTGGTCCTGCACGTCTCGGTGGTCGTCCACTACGTCGTCCGCCGGGGCAGCCGCGACTGGTGGCGCCACCTGATCGCACCGCTGATCGGCTTCGCGATCCTCACCTACGTGGTGATCAACGCGAAGGTCACCGCCCAGCGACTGGGCTTCCTCTGGCTGGCGATCGGCGCCGCACTGCTGGTGGGCCTGCTCATCTCCGGCCGGCGCACGCAGATACCCGACGAGCCCGCCGTGGCCGAGGAGGCCGGACAGTCGTGAACGATCCCGACGTCGTACGGCTCCACCCGACCCCCGAGCAGTACGCCTACGCCTTCGGCGGCCGCGAGCCGTTGCTGCGGGTACGGCCGGGCACGATCGTGGAGCTCTTCACCGAGGACTGCTTCGGCGGCGTGGTCCGGGGCCCCGAGGACCTCCCGAGCAAGGTGTGCGAGTTCCCGTACCTCAACCCGGTCACCGGCCCGATCCACGTCGAGGGCGCCGAGCCGGGGGACACCCTGGCCGTCCACTTCGTGGACATCGAGCCCGCCCGGGACTGGGCGGTGTCCACCACCTTCCCGCACTTCGGGGCGCTGACCACGACGCATTCCACGGCGATGCTGCACGAGCCGCTGCAGGAGGTCGTCTGGCGGTACGGGATCGACCGCGAGCGCAACAGCTGCCGGTTCCGGGCACGCTTCTCCGACCACGAGGTCGAGTTGCCCCTCGACCCGATGCACGGCACTGCCGGGGTCGCCCCCGCCGCGGGCGAGGTCGTCATGAGCATCACCCCGGGCGCGCACGGCGGGAACATGGACACCCCCGAGCTGCGCGCCGGCACCACGCTCTACCTGGGCGTCAATGTGCCCGGGGCGCAGCTGGCGATCGGCGACGGGCACTGCCGGCAGGGCGAGGGCGAGGTGTGCGGCACCGCGGTGGAGGCCGCCATGCACACCGTGGTGGTGATCGACCTGCTCAAGGGCGGTGCCCCCGCCTGGCCACGCCTGGAGAACGACCGCTTCCTGATGTCGACCGGGTCGGTACGGCCGCTCGAGGACGCCTACCGGATCAGCCAGCACGACCTCGTCGGCTGGACGTCCGCGCTCACCGGCCTGCACCAGCTGGACGCGTACCAACTGGTCAGCCAGGCCGGACTGGCGCCCATCGGCAACGTGGTCGACACCAACTACACCGTGGTCGCCAAGCTGCCCAAGAGCGTGCTGGACGGCCCGCCCGCGTACGACGGCCTGCACAGGGCGCTCCGCGAGAAGGGCCTCGAGTACCTCCGCACGCGCTGAACCGCCGCCGGCGCCGCGAGGGACGGCCGGAGTACGCCGTCCGTCCCCGCCCCGGGGTCGGGGGCGGGACGGGGACGGACGGCCCGGCCTCAGCGGCGCCGGCGGCGGGAACCGCGGGTCAGCCGAACATGCCGAGCTGATACCCCCCCGCGGGCTGCTGGTTGATCACGTTGATCCGGTTGTACGCGTTGATCACGGCGATCAGCGAGATCAGGGCGACCAGCTGGTCCTCGTCATAGTGCTTGGCGGCGTTCGCCCAGACCGCCTCCGAGACGCCACCGGAGGCGTCGGTGATCCGGGTGCCCTCCTCGGCCAGCTCCAGGGCGGCCCGCTCGGCCTCGGTGAAGACCGTCGCCTCGCGCCAGGCGGCGATCAGGTTCAGGCGCACCGAGGTCTCACCGGCCGCGGTGGCCTCCTTGGTGTGCATGTCGGTGCAGAAGCCGCAGCCGTTGATCTGGCTGGCGCGGATCTTCACCAGATCCTGGGTGAGAGCCGGCAGCGTGGACTCCGCCAGCACCTTGCTCGCCGAGTTCAGATGCCTCATGACCTTGCCGGCGAGGGCGTGGCCGAAGTAGTTCACGCGGGCTTCCATGGTGAGCTCCTCTGGTGTGGATTGGGATTCGCAGTGATGACCGGGCTGCCCCGCGAGATGTGACAGCGGGGCGAAAGCGACGGCGACCGGTCAGGCGCCGACGGCCGCACGTCCCGCGACGTGGATGCGGGCCTGCTGGGCGACCCGCCGGCCGAGGTGCTCGGCGGTCGCGATGTCGGCCTTGTGGACCTCGTCCACGCCGACGTCGGTGTGCGTCTGGGCACCCGCGCCGAGGTAGATGCCGAGGCGGTTGAGGTCGTCCTCGGAGCCGGTGGTGCTGTTCCAGCCCGGGTGCAGGCCGAGGTTGACCCAGGTCATGCCGTGCTGGGCCGCGAGGATGCTGAAGTACTGCAGCGTGTGGAGCTTGTCGCCGCTCTTGGCACCGGAGTTGCTGAAGCCGGCGGCCAGCTTGTCCTTCCACGAGTGGACGAACCAGCGCTTGGAGGTCGTCTCCGCGAACTGGTGGAAGGCACCCGAGGCAGTGCCCATGTAGGTCGGCGAACCGAAGACGATCGCGTCGGCGCCGTCGAGCAGCCCCCACTGCTCCTCGGTGATCTCGTCGACCCTGACGAGGTGGACGACGGCACCGGCTTCCACGGCACCGGCACGCACCGCCTCGGCGATGACGGTCGTGTGGCCGTAGCCGGAGTGATAGGCGATCGCGACGACGGGGGTGGTCATGGACGTGCTCCTCCTGCGGTGGTCTTTCCGGCTCCCCGCGGGGGAGCCCTCATTCACCAGGACCGGACAGTGCCCGCCGCTATGACACCCACCGGCCGTTTGTGACCAGGAGCACGCCGACCGCCGAGGCGATCCCCGGACCGGTCAGCGGCACGCGGCGCCGGGCTCGAACGGGCCGGTGCCGGGGCGGTGAGGGACCCGGCGTCGGTCTTCGGGCCGGCCGCCGTGCCCTCCGGGCCGAGCGCGCCGCCCATGACCCGAGATACCCGGGGTCGTCAGCTCCAGCTCCGGGCCCACGGTCGCCGGCACCTCCGCCGGACCGGCCCACGGCATATCGCACCCTCCACGAGGCGCGCGCCCGGCCCCGCGAGCCGCCTCGACGGGGGACGGCTCCCACCGCCGCCGATCGGCGCCACCCCCGGGCCCGACACGCCGGGGGGCGGCCGGGCGGGCGGGACGACGGGCAGTGGCCGTGGATACTGCGGCCATGCGCGTCGACTTCGATCCCGAGGCCATGGGCGGCTCCGCCTTCTACCGCTTCCTGACCTCCGTGGTCGTGCCCCGGCCGATCGCGTGGATCTCCACCGTCACCCCGGACGGCCTCGCCGAGAACCTCGCGCCGCACTCCTTCTTCAGCATCGCGAGCACGGATCCGCCGATCGTGCAGTTCACGTCGATCGGCCGCAAGGACTCGCTGCGCAACGTCGAGGACACCGGCGAGTTCGTGGTGAACTTCGCCACCGAGGCGTTGATGCCGCTGGTCAACGCCACGGCCACCGATTTCCCACGGCACGTCAGCGAGTTCGACCACGCGGGCATCGAGCGCGAACCCAGCCTGCGGGTGCGGCCGCCCCGGGTCTCCGCGTCACCGGTCGTCCTGGAGTGCCGCTCGCACGCCGGCCTGCGGATGGGCAACTCCACCCTCGTCTTCGGGCGGGTGGTGCACGCCGCCGTGGACCGGGAGGTGCTGGTGGACGGCCGCCCGAGTGCTCCGTTGCTGCGGCCGCTCACCAAGCTCGGCGCCGACGAGTGGGGCACGCTCGGCGAGATCCGGCACCTGAACCGGATTCCGTACGAGGAGCCCGGCCCCCTATGATCGTCGCCGGCCGCCGGGGCCGGGGGAGGGGCTGGGCTCGTGGACGGGGACGGTTCGGTCCGCGAGGTCGTGTGGGGGCGGGAGCTGCCCCTGCGCTTCGCGCTCGTCGACGAGGAGTGGGACGGGGAGCAGACGGTGTGGGCGCGGTGCGTCGACGCCGAAGGACTGTTCAGGGACCGGGCCGCGTTCAGGGAGCGGCTGACCCTCCTCGGCTGCGCGCCCACCGGTCGGCTGCTCAGGGCCGCCGAGCGGTCCGCCGGGCACGCGCCGGTTCCCTTCGGCCAGTTGGACCTGATCGTGGACGACCTGGACGCCGAGGATCCGTACACCCACGACTACTTCACGCTGGAGGACCTCGACGTCATCGACGGCCGGCCCGCCACGGAAGACCCCTCGCGGCTCGACCTCGTCGTCGAGTGCGTGGTCACCCACGCTCCCTACTCCGGCCGCAGGCAGCCCCCGAGAGCGGATGTCATCCTGCTGAACGGCACCAGCGGCGGCCCGCTCGGGCGCTGCCGGCGGGTGGACGGCCTGTACGGTCACCGCCCGGCGCCCGCCCGGCGGCCCGTACGGCTCATCGGCTGCGAGCCCTCCCCGAAGCTGCTGCGCCGGCTGGTCGTGCCCCGCCACGGCGGCGACAACCTGTGGCTCTGGCTCCTCGACCGCACGGGCCGGCCCACCGCGGTCCAGGAGCAGATAGCGGTGGAGGCCGACGAGTGCCGCCCCTCCGCGCTGGGCGGTGCGCTGATCGACGTGACGCTCAAGGGCGGGCTGCTGCGCCGCATGCCGTTCCCGTCCGAGGCCCGGCCCGTGTGGGAGGCCTGGCACGAGGGCCCACCCCGGGAACGCAACGCATGGGCGCGGTTCCAGGCCGAGGGGCGCCGGGAGTGGCTGGGGTTCACCGAGACGTGCGCGGGCCCCGAAGAGCCCGGCACGGTGTGCGAGATGGACGGGCGGTACGTCACCGACGTCCCGGGCCTGCACTGCGCGGTCGGCGAGGCGGTCGGCGGCCCCGGCCGCCGATGGCACCAGTGCTGGAACGTGCTGCGCGGCTGCCAGTGCGGCGGCGAGGCGCCGCGCGTGCCCTTCACGCTCGTCTGGCACGACGCCGACGTGGCCCGGCACGCCCTGGCCGGCGTCAGCGTGGACACCGACGGCGAGCTGGGCTACTTCGACGCGGTGGTGCCCTTCCTGGAGCGCATGGGCGTGGCCGTGGTGCTGCGCTGACCACGCCGGCGGCGCCATCGACCCGCGGATCACCAGGCGGCGCGGCTGCGGTTCGGTCCCGGAGCCGCCGGCGGACAGGGCGCGCGCGGCCACGCGGCCCAGGCGACTGACCGCCACCCGCCCGGGCGGGTGGCGGCCCTACGCGTACGGGCCGCCCCGGAACCGGCCGGTGAGCGCACGGAGCTGACGCTGGTGCCGTACCCGACCTGGGCGAGCAGCGGGCCCTCCACCATGCGCGTCCGGATGCCCACCGCCCGGGCCGCCGCGGGCGGGCCCGGTCCGGCGCCGGAGAGCTGACCCGCCGTCACGACGGCCCCTGTCGCACGCCGGACGCCGCCGGGCGGGAGGCCCGGCGGCGGCGCGGACTCAGGGGATGCGGTCGGTGAGTTCCAGGACCGGCGGGTCGACCCGGAAGGTCTCCGGGTACTTGGCCGCCGCCCCGGTGTTCAGCACCACGACCTCCTCGTCGCCGGACAGCCAGCCCTGCTCGCGCAGGACCCGCACCGCCGACAGGGTCGCCGCTCCTTCCGGGCACAGCAGCGCCCCGTCGGCGGCGGCGCACCTGTCGCGGTCGGCGAGCAGCTCCTCGTCCTCGACGGCGACGGCCCGGCCGTCCGTCTCGTACAGCGCGTCCAGGACGAGGAAGTCGCCCAGCGCCTTAAGCACGGTGATGCCGAACGCCACCGTGCGCGCGTCCTGCCACGGCTCGCTGGTGCGTTCGCCCTTCTCGAAGGCGCGCACGATGGGGGCGCAGCCGGCGGCCTGCACGCTCACCAGCGTGGGCATCGGCCCCTGCAGCCACCCCAGGGCGCGCAGTTCGAGCAGGGCCTTGTGGATGCCGATGAGGCCGACGCCGCCGCCGGTGGGGTAGACGATGACGTCCGGGGCGCGCCAGCCGAGCTGTTCGGCGATCTCCAGCCCATGGTCTTCCTGCCCTCGATGCGGTAAGGCTCCTTGAGGGTCGCCGCGTCCATCCAGACACCGGGCTCGGCGGCGATCTTCTCCGCCACCAGCCGGCCCGCGTCGCCGATCAGGCCGTTCACCAGGTACAGGCCGGCCCCGGCGACAGCGCATTCGGCGCGGGTGATCGACGGCGCGTCCGCGGGCATCGCGATGAGCGCGTCCAGGCCCGCCCGCGCGGCGTAGGTCGCCCATGCCGCCCCCGCGTTGCCGTTGGTGGGCATGGCGATCCCGCGCGCGCCCAGCCGCCCGGATACCCCACCGACGGGGACGTTTTCGCCGCCCGGCGCTTCCTGGACAGCCGTGCGGACACCGGCGATCCCCGGCCGTTCGGCAACTACGGGATCCGCCGCCGCGAGGACGGCCGGGCGATCGGCGGCATCGGCTTCCACGGCCCCCCGGACGAGAACGGCGGCGTCACGATCGGCTACGGCCTCGTCCCCTCGGCGCGGGGCAGCGGCTACGCCTCCGAAGCCCTGCGCGAACTGCTGCTGCTCGCGCGGGCACACGGCGTCACCCGCGTGAAGGGCGACGCCGACCTGGACAACGTCGCGTCCCACCGCGTGATGACGGCCGCGGGCATGCGGCCGGCCGGACAGGACGAACGCGTCAGGTACTTCGACATCACATGGACCGGCGCGACGGCGAACACATCGCGGACCGCACCGGGGCCGCGTACCCGGGGATGACGTGGGAGCCCGAGGAGGCCTTCGCCGCTGTCGCCGACCACCACCGGGGGCGCCGAAGCGGGACGAGCCCCTCAGTTCTGCGTCCAGCGGTTCCGCAGCCGGGCGAGCTCCGTCGACCACCTGCTCCGGCGGTGGCCGCCGACCGCTTCGGAGGCCTCCGGCGGGGACACGGGCAGCCGGACCGATTCGCTGTACGTCTTCCACGCCCGGTACCAGTTGGGCGCCAGGACGGCGGCGAGCATGATGAGCGGGACGAGCACGGCGGATATCAACACGGCTGCTCCCTTCCGTGCGGCCGTCGCGCCGGCGGGGGCGCGACGGGCTGCGAGCGCGGACAGGGGTCGGGGGACGCGGGTCCGCCGACCGGACCGGGTGGAACGGGCTCCGTCCGATATCGTCCTCCCGGCCGCGGCATACGCAAATCGAGTGAACGGCCGCCGGCCGTGCCGCTCCTGGTCACCGTGCCTTCCCCCGGTCGCGACGTGGGCCGCGCCGCTGCCGCCCCCGATGCTCCGAACGGATGACGGGGTAGCGCCCTTGGCCACGGGTCGTGGGGGCCGCTCCCCTGACCGGGCCGAAACGGTCCGCCAGTGGATGGCCGCGGCGGCGCCGTGCGCGGCGGGCCGAACGGCGCGGGCTCCGCCTGCCCCGGCGGCAGGTTCCGGCGGCAGTCAATCCGCCGGATGACGGAGGCGGCCGGCCTCTGCGGTCGTAGCTGACGGCCGCGGGGAAGGTGGTTCCGCGCAGTCTTCCGCCGGGGGTGTTTCCCGCGGTGGGCGAGATGGGCAGCCAGGGACTGTGCGTGCGTTCCCCGGGGTTCGTTGACATGTGGAGATGAGGGACCAATGCCTCCTGAGATAGTCGGGCGTCGAGGCGCGTTGGCAGGGGAGAGGTTCGGGATCGGCGACAAGCCCCTCACGTTCGGGCGCAAGGCCGGGAACACGGTGGTGATCGCCAGCGTCAGCGTGTCCCGTCTGCACGCGGAGGTGCGCCGCGAGGGCCACGGTTTCGTGCTCTACGACCGGGGGAGCAGCAACGGGACGCGGGTCAACGGGGAGCGCGTCACCTCGCACGTGCTGCAGCCCGGCGACGAGATCGCCATCGGTGACGAGACCTTCGGCTTCGAGGCCGCCGACGCGATGGAGACCATCCTGGACCTCTCCCTGCTGGAGGCGCTGATGCCGCCGGCGGAGCCGGCGGAGCCCGGGCCGGTGCTGAGGGTGACGGTGGCGGGCGGCGGTCCGGTGGGGCTGGCGTTCGCGCTCCTGCTGGAGGACCTGATGGGCCGGCGGGTCTCCGTCACCGTCCATGACAGCCGTTGGACGCAGGACGGGGACCGCGTCGTCTGGAAGGACGAGGGGCAGGGCAACGTCCGCCGCCAGCAGGTCGTGACGGTGCAGAGCCGGCAGTACCTGAACCTGCCCGAGGCGGTGCAGGACCGGCTGTTCACGGAGGGCACGTACACCGAGATGTGGCCCGCGGGCCCCGACTCGATCCGGGGTCACAACCCGCGCAACATCCGCATCGCCTACATCGAGGACACGCTGCTGGACCTGGCCAACGCCAAGCGCGACCGCATCCGCCTGGTGCCCGCCCGGTTCGACGCGGCCGAGCAGCAGGAGGCGGTGGCCCGGGACCACGTCCTGGCGATCTGCGAGGGCGGGCGGTCCCGCACGCGCGAGCACTTCGCCGCCAGGTTCGGGACCGCCGACACGTCCATCTACTCGCTGGACGGTGAGCACCTCCAGGACGTGGTGCTGGGCCTTCGCGTGAGATCGAAGCTCTCCGACCCCATGACCGTCCTGCTGACGGTCGCTCAGAATCGCTTCCTCCTCAACTCGCTGCGGGGCGAGGGGTTCCTGAACATGCGCCTGACCGACGCGGAGGCGCGGGAGGTCGTCGGCATCGACCCGGTGCGTCAGGTCTTCGAGCAGTGCATCGCCTCCCGCCCCTGTGTGATGAGCCGGGACGGCCACGGGGACTTCCACTGCTCCACGCACAGCACGTTCTTCCTGCCCGCCCTCATCAAGGGCTCGGCGCTCTGGCAGCGCGTCAAGGAGTGCCTGGCGCTCTTCGACGTCGACGAGCGGGACCTGAGCGCGATCACCGCCTTCCGGCTGGACATGGTGCAGCGCCCGCGTTTCACGGCCCGCCTCCACCCGGCGACCGCGGCCACCCCGGGGACGTACGGGTTCCTGCTCGGCGACGCCGCCAACGCCATCCACTTCTGGCCCGGGCGCGGCCTCAACAGCGGCCTGGCCTCCGCCATTTCACTGGCCCGCACGCTCAGCGGCACCTGGCGCGGCAGGGCGCTGCGCGACGCGGACTTCGTACGGCACGAGGCGGCGATGTCGATGCTCCAGTACCGGCACAAGAGCCGTGCCTGGAACGCGATGATCACCACAGACGAGAACGGGGTGGGTCAGGCGATCAAGGACAAGATCGCGCGGAGCATCGAGGAGTCCGCCGCGGGAAAGCCGGACCGCGAGGCCGACATCGACGCCCTCATGGAGCAGCTCCGCGCGATCCGGGAACGGCTGGCCCCGCGCATCGCCGGGATGCCCGACGACCCGGCCCTGCGACAGCGGTTGGAGACCCTCGGCGACGAGACGCTGCGCACCCTGCGGGACAGCGGTCCGTGGGACACCGTCACCGTCGGTGGCGAGGAGGTCGACATCGACATCTTCTACCGGGACGCGCGGCCCGCCTCGCGCACGACCCCGGTGGTCACCTGAGCCGCCCGGTCAGAGGCCGACGGCCCCGGGCGGTGCGGCGCCCGGCTCGTCGAGGACGGCGGTGATCAACCCGGGGAAGCGGTCCTCCAGGTCCGCACGGCGCAGGCTGACCAGGCGCTGCCGGCCGTGCGGGTCGTTGCGGATGACGCCGGCCTCGCGCAGCGTCTTGAGGTGGTGGGAGAGCGTGGACTTCGGGATCTCTCCGTTGACCGGCTGGCAGGCCGCACCCTCCAGGGGGTGGTCGGCCAGCCGGCGCACCAGCTCCAGCCGCGAGGGGTCGCTCAGGGCGAAGAGCACATCGGTCAGCACCAGGTCCGCGGTGTCGGGGTGCGGCAGCTCCCGGGGGGCTCCAGTCATGGTTCGATAATAGTTGAACAATCGGCGTGCGTCTGCTTACTCTCGAATGGTTCGATATTTTTGGAACCATTCGGAGTACCGATATGCACACCCAGCGCCTCACGCGGCGGATGCCGCGACCGGTCGGCTTCTGGTTGCTGGCCGCCACCCTGCTCGCCTTCCTGGCCGCCTCCAGCGCACCCTCCCCGCTCTACGTGGTCTACCAGCACCAGTGGGGTTTCTCGCCGATCGTGCTCACCACGATCTTCGCGGTCTACGTGCTCGCGCTGCTGGTGGCGCTGCTCACCGTGGGAGGGCTGTCCGACCACGTCGGCCGGCGGCCGGTGCTCCTCGCGGCGCTGGTCGTCGAGGCCGCGTCCATGGTCGCGTTCCTCACCGCGGACGGGGTCGGAGCGCTGTTCCTCGCACGCGTCCTGCAGGGCGTGGCGACGGGCGCGGCGGCCGGGGCCATCAGCGCGGGGCTGATCGATCTGCAGCCGTCGCCCACCTCGCCCCTCGGCTCCCTGCTGAACACCGCGGCGCCGGCCACCGGACTGGCCGCCGGGGCACTGGGCGCGGGCCTGCTGGTGCAGTACGCCCCGGCCCCCACCCGTCTGGTCTTCGTCGTGCTGACCGCCCTGTTCCTGGTGCTCGCGGCGCTGATGCTGTTCCTGCCCGATCCCGTCTCGCCGCGACCGGGTGCCTGGGCCTCGCTGCGGCCCCGGGCGGCCGTGCCGGTCCAGGCCCGCCGGACCTTCCTGGCGGCCACGCCCTGCCTCGTCGCCACCTGGGCGATGGGCGGGCTCTATCTCGCGCTCGGCCCGTCCCTGACCGCCGGGGTGCTGCACATCGGCAGCCATCTGGTCGGCGGCCTGGTGGTGACCACCCTCTTCGGGATGGGGGCCGTGGCCTCGCTGGCCGTCCGCGACGTGACGCCGCGGCGGATGATGACCGGCGGCTCGGCGGTGCTCGCCGTGGGGACCGGGCTCACGCTGCTCGCCCTCGCCGGACCGTCCACGACACTGTTCTTCCTCGGGACCGGGCTCGCCGGCCTCGGCTTCGGCGCCGCCTTCCTGGGCGCGTTCCGCTCCCTGGCGGTACTGGCCCGGCCCACCGAGCGGGCGGAGTTGTTCGCGTCGGTCTACATCGTCAGCTACCTGGCGCTGAGCGTTCCCGCCGTGGTGGCCGGGCTCGCCGTGCCGTCCTTCGGCCTGCACGACACGGCGACGGTGTACGGCTCCGCGGTGGTCCTGCTCGCGCTGCTGGCGGCCGTCTCGGGAGCCGTCGTGCACAGGCCCCCGGTCGTGGTACCGGCGACGGCCGTGCCGGCGGAGGAGCCTTCCGCGGCGACGGGCCGGCGGACCGTGACGGCGGTCGCCTCCGCGCCGGCCGGCGAGCCGGGGTCCGGCATCTGACCGTCGCGCCGGGCGGGGCCCGGTAGGACCTCGCCGGCGGCCCCCTGGCGGGAATTGTGTCATCACTCGATGACTACACTTGATGACATCGCTTGGTGACATCAAGGAGAGTCGTGGAGAACCCCGCAACGGCAGGGCCGCCGTCCGGTCGGCAGCGCGCGCTGGTCCCGGTGCTGATATCGCTCGGCATGCTGGTCGCCGTCGTCAGCAGCCTCGGCGCGCCACTGGTGCCGACCATCGCCGCCGAGGAGCACGTGTCCCTCAACGACGCCCAGTGGTCGCTGACCGTCACGCTGCTGGTGGGCGCGGTGGTCACACCGGTGATGGGCCGGCTGGGCGACGGACCGCGCCGCCGCGCGGTGATCCTCGCCGCCCTGGTCGCGGTGCTGACCGGCTGCGTCCTGGCGGCGCTGCCGCTGGGCCTCGGCTGCCTGATCGCCGGACGAGCAATGCAGGGCCTCGGCCTCGGCCTCGTCCCGCTGGCCATCGCCACCGCCCGGGACGCCCTGCCGCCGGAGCGGTCGCGCCCCGCGGTGGCCATGCTGTCGATCACCACGGTCGCCGGGGTCGGTCTGGGCTACCCGGTCACCGGGTTGATCGCGCAGTCCTTCGGGCTGTACGCGGGCTACTGGTTCGGGGCGGCGGTCAGCGCCGCCGCGCTGGTGGCCGCCGCCATGGTCCTGCCGGCGTCCCCACGCCGCGCCGCGCCGCGACTGGACCTTCCCGGCGCGGTGCTGCTCGGCGCCGCCCTCGCCGGAATGCTGCTCGCGCTGAGCGAGGCCGAGCTGTGGGGCTGGTCCTCGGGGCGGCTGCTCGCCCTGGCCGGGCTCTCGGCGCTGCTGCTCGGGGCATGGGCCGTGCACGAGCTGCGGACCGCGCGGCCGCTGGTCGACCTGAGGCTGATCAGGGACCGCACCGTGCAGACCGCCAGTGTGACGGCGCTGGTGGCCGGTCTCGGGATGTACCTGCTGGTGTCGTCGGTCACCCGGTTCGTACAGACGCCGAGCGACGCCGGTTACGGGTTCGGGGCCTCCGTGGCCGTCACCGGGCTGGTCCTGCTGCCGTTCTCCCTCGCCAGCATGGCCGCGGGCCGGATCGTGCCGCCGCTGGCCCGGCGCGCCGGCACCGCGGTGGTGCTGCCGGTCGGGTGCGCGGTCTCCCTGGCCGCCGTGCTGACCTTCGCCCTGGCTCGCGGACAGCTGTGGGAGCTGTTCGCCGTCATGGCAGTGGCCGGCTTCGGCATCGGCTGGATGTTCGCCCTGCTCCCCGGACTGATCGTGGGCGCCGTGCCCGCGCACGAGACGGGCAGCGCGATGAGCTTCAACCAGGTGCTGCGCTACGTCGGCTACTCCACCGGAAGCGTGCTGAGCGCCACCGTCCTGCAGGCCCACACCGTCACCGGTCACGTACTGCCCACGGGCGACGGTTACCGGACGGCCGCCCTGCTGGCCTGCGCGGTATGGTCGGCCATGATCGTCGTGACCGCGGTCCTGCCGCCGAGACGCCGACGTGGTGCGGTCGCCGCTCGCGTACCGGGGGCGGCCGTCGTGCCCCGCACGCCGGACGAGGACGCGGCCCGGGAGGTGGTGCGGTGACCGACGGCTCGCCCTCGCGCAGGCGGGACGCCACGCGCAGCCGCGAACTGCTGCTCCAGGCGGCGGGTGAGCTCTTCGGCGAGCGGGGCTTCGACCGCACCACCACCCGCGACATCGGAGAGCGCGCGGGCGTCGACCCCGCGCTGATCGCCCGGTACTTCGGCAACAAGAGCGCCCTGTACATCGCCGTGCTGCGTGCGGAGACGGGTGACACGCCCCCGCCGGACCTGCTCGACCCCGAACGTCTGCGTGCCCTCTTCGAGCGCAGGGACCGGCGTGGCGCGGGCCCCGTCTTCCGGTCGGCCGTCCACGCCCACGACGATCCCGCGGTGCAGGACGCCGCTCGCGCCCAGCTCCACCTGCGTCTGGTCGACCCGCTGCGCGAGCGGTTCGCCCGCGACGGTCTGGACCGGCCGCAACTGCGAGCGGAAGTGGCGACCGCCGCATTCGTCGGGGTGCTGCTGGCCCGCGGCGCGGGAACGCTCGACGAGCTCGCGGCGGCGGACTCGGAGGAACTGCTGCCCCTGGTCCTCGCGGCGTTGCGGTCTCTCGACACGTGATCGTCCCGGCGTCCCGAGGTGCTCGTCAGCCGCTGGCCCCGCTCCCGGATGGGCCGTTCGCGGCCTGCCGCGGGCGCACTGGGTGATCGCCTCGAGCACGCCGCGGTTGTGGTGAGCGTAATCGTCGCGGCAGGTGTGGCGGGGGATGAACCCGGCCTGGATCTCGCCGGGCCAGGGCTCGTGGCCCTCGCGGCAGCGGGCGAAGCGCTCGAGGTCGCTCGCGTGCAGCTCGTGCGTCGCGGAGCGGGCCTCGTCCTCCGCACGCCGGACGGCTGGGCCTCGGCCAGGGCCAGTTGCCCGTCGGGGATCTGCCGGCGTGCCGCGGCGGGCAGACGGTGCGGGAGCGGCCCGAGGCGGGTGCGCTCCACGTCGAGGGCGCCTCGCAGCAGTTCCTCGGTCACGGGAGTGATGATCAGGTTCTCGTTCGCGTGCAGGGTGCGATGCCGGTCCATGGGCTGGGTGCGGGCCGGGCCCGTACGTTCGGTGGTGACGTGCCGGGGCGCGCGCTCAGGACGCCGGCCGCTCGCGCAGCAGGGCGTCGAGCGAGTCCAGCGCCCACGACCACGACTCCTGCGCGGTGACGGGCGTGTGGTCGAAGCCCCCGGCCAGTTCGAGGCTGACGTAGCCGTGGAAGACGCTGCCCAGCAGACGTACGGCGTGCGTCTGGTCCGGCTCCGGGAGGTCGTAGCCGCGCAGGATGGCCCGCGTCATCTGGGCGTGGCGGACGCCGGCGCTGGCGGCCGCGGTCTGCGGGTCGAGCCTCAGCTGCGCCGCCGCGTAGCGGCCGGGGTGCTCCCGGGCGTACGCCCGGTACACGTTCGCGAAGGCGACCAGGGCGTCCTTGCCCGCGCGGCCGGCGAGGGCCTCGGCCGCCCGGTCGGCGAGTTCCTCCAGGGCGAGCAGGGCGATCCTGGTCTTCAGGTCCTGGGAGTTCCTGACGTGCGAATACAGGCTCGCGACCTTGACGCCGAACCGCTCGGCGAGGGCCGAGCAGGTCACCTGGGCGAAGCCGACCTCATCGGCGAGCTCCGCTCCCGCCCGCGTCAGGCGTTCCGCGGTGAGTCCTACACGTGGCACAGTGCGCCTCCCTTCTCCGTAAAGGATTATGCGCATACCTAAAGTAATTAGGCAAACGCCTAGTGGCGATCTGGGTGTGGGCACGCAACGCTACGAACGGCCCACTCAGGATGCGGGGCAGGTCACGGCATGTAACGGTCGTCATGTGCATTTCGGGTTCGGCTGGGACCAGGGGACTCCTGGACGGCTTCTGCCGTCGCATGATCGTCCGCCTCGCCCAGGACGCCGGGGTCAACTGCCCCGAACGACCCCTGTCGTACAGGGGGCCGTGACCTCGGACGTATCCCACCCCGCACGATCCACAAACCACTCCCCAAGTTCTGCTGAAACGTGAAGGGTCGACTCGACCGCCGCCGTGTCGTGCCGCGCTGCGGTGTGCCGCGCGACGCCTCGGCATGGGCAGTGGGCCGCACCCTTCGGCTACCCGGAAGGAATGGGCTGTGAAGGCTCGTCTTGGCTTGAGCCGGGGAAGGACGCTCGTGGCCGTTGCGCTGGCCACGATCGTCACCTCGGCCCTCACCGGATCGTTGTCCGCCGTCGCGGACGGCCACTCCGGCAACTCCATAGGCTCCGACCACTGGGGTGTCATCACCCGGAACACGATCGGCTCTCCTGTCGCCGTCCTTCGGGACGGCCCGTTCGGCTCGTTCGGTGTCACCGGATCCGCCTCCCGGCCGCCCTACGGCAACGGCAGCCTGGGCATCGAGGTGGCGGACGACTCCACCTCCCTGAATCCCCCGAGTGAGAAGGTCGACTTCGGCAACGAGGTCGACTTCTACGGCGGCCGGGTCCGGGACCTGACGGCGCTCGGGTTCCACGTCTTCCAGACCCAGGAGAACGTGGACTTCGCCAACGCACGCAACCTGCCGAACATCAAGATCGAGATCAACCCGAGGCTGACGGCCGACCCCTACTCCACCATGGTGTGGCTCCCGCCCGCGGTCACGCAGACGAACCGGTGGAGCGGCCCCCTCAACGCCGTCACGACTGGCGAGTGGTTCCTGTCGGGCGGTGAACTGACGCCGCTGTGCACCCAGTCCAGCCCGTGCGACTTCATGACGCTGAGGAACGCGCTCCCGCAGGCGACCATCTACTCCGTCGCCGTCGGCAAGGGCCGCGACAACCTCTGGGCCGGCGCGGTCGACGGCCTGCGGGTCAACCGGTACGTGTACGACTTCGAGGCAGATGGCGTCAGGGCCCGCCGCGTCGGCTGACGGCCGTGACCCCTCCCGCCGGGAGGAACCCCCGGGCCGTCGCCGGAGCGAGCTCACCGGTGACGGCCCGGACCGCGTCCGCCAGGTCGCGTCAACCGCCTTTCCGCCGCGCCTCGATGACCAGCAGGGTGATGTCGTCACCGCGAGCGGCGGACCGCGGCCCGTGCCGGCCGGTCAGTGACCGCGGCCCAGGGGGGTGGACAAAGCGGACGACCAGGTCGAAGCCGGGCCGGACACGGTGCGGTGGGGCGTCCGGCGACGCGGTCAGGCGTTGCACGAGGCAGTCGACGGCCTGCCGGGCGATGGCCTTGTTGTCGGGGGAGATGGTGGTCAGCGTGATCGTGCCGTAGCGCCCCTCCTCGATGTCGTCGAAGCCCACGAGCGCGACGTCCTCCGGCACGCGCAGCCCCCGGGTGGTGAGCACCCGCAGGGCGCCGATGGCCTGGAGGTCGTTGTAGGCGAAGACCGCGTCCGGGCGGGCCCCGCGGTCCAGCAGATCGGCCATCGCCTGGGCGCCGTCCGCCCGGCCGTACCCGGCGATCAGGTCGCCGCGGCCCGAGTCCCCCTTGGAGGCCGCAGCAGTTGACCCCCTGAGTGGGCGTCGACCAGGCGCGCGGGGTCCTGCTCCCTGACGGCGTCGGCGAGCTCACCGGTTGCCTGCTTGCTCCACTCGCCCCAGCCCCCGTTCATCAGCGTCCACACCAGGACGGACGGGGTGCTGATGTGCTGGTCGACGATCTGGTGGACCTGGTCGAGGAAGGCCCGGCTCTCCGGGGTGCCGGCGGCCGCCGTGCCGCGGCTCGGCATGTCCTGCCGCGCCATCAGGCCCAACTTGTCGGCCCGGTAGTACCAGCGGTCCGGCTCGACCTTGATGTGCTTGCGGACCGCTTTGAAGCCGGGCTTCTCGTGCTGCGCGGGGTCGTACTTCAGGGCCTCGTCGGTCGGCGCGGTGTAGAGGCCGTCGGGCCAAGAGCCCTGGTCGAGGGTGGCGAGCACGAACACCGGTTTGCCGTTGAGCAGCTTGATCCGGTCGGTGCCGCCGGGGGGGCGCCGTCGGCCCGCCGGGTCGGCCGGCAGGTCAGGGGGGTGGTGCGGTCGCCCCAGAGGCGTCCGAGGGCATGCGCTCTGCGGCTGCCCGTTCCCCGCGCCCACCTGTGGAGCCCGGACGACCCGTACCTGTACGACCTCGAGGTCACCCTCACCGACGGCCGCGGCAAGGACCGCGTCGGCTCCCTACGTCGGCATGCGGTCGATCGAGGGCGGCCATGCCCCGGACCGGCGGCCCGGGGTGGCGGATCCACTGGGTGCGCGCCCGCCGCGGACATGCTGCTGCGGCGGTCCGGGACCGCCGCAGCAGCATGTGATCGACGGGGGCGGCGTCGCCGCCCGGACGTCAGTGCAGTTGACCGTCGGGGGACACCGGTGTCGTCGCTGGTTCGGCGGGGGTCGCCGCGGGGGCGGCCCAGGCGGCCTCGGCCGCCGCCGCCCAGGCGGGGTCGGCCCAGGACGTGTCGGCCCGTTCGTCGGGTTCCAGGACGTCCTCGCCGTACAGGTCCTGCAGCCAGTTGCTCTGGTAGATCGTGTCGAGGTAGCGCTCGCCGAGATCCGGCGCGATCGCCACCGACGTGAGGCCCGGCGCGCCGTTCTTCTCGAGCCAGCTCATCGCGCCGCTGACCACGGTGCCCGTCGAGCCGCCGAACAGGAAGCCGCGCCGGGCCAGCCGGTGGCAGGCGCGGATGGTGTCCGCCTCCTCGACCAGGACGACCTCGTCGACGAAGGACTCGTCGAGCAGCGGCGGGTGGACGCTCATGCCGAGCCCGGGGATCATCCGCCGGCCCGGCGCCCCGCCGAACGTCACGGAGCCCACGCTGTCCACCGCGACGACCTTCACCGGCCGGGACCACTCCCGGAACCAGCGGGCGCAGCCCATCAGCGTTCCCGTGGTGCCGGCCCCGACGAACACGACGTCGACCTCGGGGAACTGCCGCGCGATCTCCGGAGCGGTCGTCCGGTAGTGCGCCCTCCAGTTGCCCGGGTTCGTGTACTGGCTGAGCCACACGTACCGGTCGTCCGAGGCGCACAGCGCGCGGACGAAGTCCAGCCGCGCGCCGAGGTAGCCGCCGTGGGCGTCCGGCCCGGAGATGATGTGCACCTGGCTGCCCAGGGCCTTCATCAGGAGCCTGGTCGACAGGTTGCACCGTGCGTCGGTGACGCACAGGAACCGGTAGCCCTTGCTGGCGGCGATCATGCTCAGTGCCACGCCCAGGTTGCCGGACGAGGACTCGACCAGGATCGACTCCGGAGTCAGGATCCCCTCCCGCTCGGCAGTCTCCACCATCTCGGTCGCGGCTTTGAGCTTGATCGAACCGGCGAAGTTGAAGCCCTCGCACTTGAGGAAGAGTGATCGCCCGAAGATCGACTCGAGGTCGACGAAGAGCTCTTCCTCGTTGAAGGCCTGGGGAACGGATATGACTGTCACGATGGCCTCCTCATCTGCAGCGCGACTCCCGTCCAGACGGGGCAGCGCGTCAGCGGCCGCTGTGTCCTGCACTGATGAGCTTGCGTGGCTGGACCGTTGGTCTTTCCCGGAGGTACCTCCGCATGCGGCTCCTTGTCGTCCGTGGCCGTGCCGCCCGCCCCGCCGTCGGGTGCCCGGGCCCAGGTCCGGGGGCCTGGCGTCGTGGGGGCGGGTTCGCGGCCGTTCATCCGTACCGGCGCAGTTCGTGGAAGAAGTCGTCGATGACGTGCAGCTCGCCGGAACGCGCCACCTCGTCGTAGACGTACTTGCCGACCGCGAGGTCGAGGACTCCGAGGCCGAAGGGCGAGAACACCACCGGCCGGTCCTCGCGGAGCGCCACCCGTCCGGCGATCACGTCGTCCAGCGTGCCGGCCAGGAAGTCCCGGTTGCCCGTGCGCTGCTCCGCCAGGTGCGGCGACGTGTCCGCCTTCAGGCAGTGCTCGACGTCGTCGACCACGTTGGTCGAGCCGAGCACGATCTCCGGCGTGAGGTCGCGCAGCGACATGTGCAGCACGAGCGGCTTGTGCCCGAACCAGGTCATGTCCCGCACATGGGGCTCGCCCGCGACGGTGGCGAAGACCACCAGGTCGCTCGCGCGGATGATCTGCTCGGCGTTGTCGTACAGGGTGATACGTCCCGGGGCGCCCGTTTGTTCAACGTAGCCGCGGAAACCCTTCGCGCTCTCGGCCGACAGGTCGTGCACGCCGATCTCGTCGAAGTGCCAGCCGGTGCCCACCAGGTAGGTGTGGATGTAGCGGGCGATCAGCCCCGTCCCGATGAACCCCACACGCCGGGGGCGCTGGTCGGGACGGCTGAGCCGGTCGGCGGCCAGGGCCGCCATCGCCGCCGTCCTGGTGGCGCTGATGATGGAGCTCTCCAGGCACGCGATGGGGTAGCCGGTGTCGTGGTCGTTGAGGATCAGTACCGCCGAGGCGCGGGGGATGCCCGCCACCACGTTCTCCGGGAAGCTGGAGATCCACTTCAGGCCGTCCACGCGTACGTCGCCGCCGATCGAGGCGGGCAGCGCGATGATCCGGGCCGTGGGACGGTCGGGGAAACGCAGGAAGTACGACGGCGGGTTCACCGAGTCACCGGCGGAGTGCAGCCGGTAGGTGGTCTCCACCAGCTCCGTGATCTGCTTCTCGCGCCCGTGCAGCGCGCGCTGGACCTGGACACCGGGGACCACCGCGAACGGCGGTACGGTGAGCGGCCCGGAGGGTGCGGAACCGTGGGTGGTGGAGCGGTTGCCGGTCATGCGGTGGTCACCTCGACGGTCGGGGAGCAGTCGGCCAGGCGCACCGCGTCGGCCATGGCGACGAGCACTTCACGGGAGCCCTCGTACGCCTCGCGGCTGTGCGCGGTTCGGATGTTGTCGACGAGCATCAGGTCGCCCGTCTGCCACGGCTCGCGGGCGGTGTTGGCCTCGTAGACGTTGTTGAGCAGCTGGACGACGTCCGCGCCGATCGGGTCGCCGTTGCCGAAGCGGGTGTTGAACGGCAGGCCTTCGGCGCCGTACATGTCCACGAGGTACTCGTGCACCTCGGGGTCCATCGTCCATTCGTTGAGGAACGCGATCTGGTTGAACCAGCAGCGCCGGCCGGTGACCGGGTGGCGGACCACGGCACTGCGCCGCTGGCGGGTGTGCAGGGCCCCGTCCGGCTGCCACTCGAAGGCGATGGCGTTGGCGCGGCAGTAGTCCTCGACGGCGGAGCGGTCGTCGGTGCCGAAGGCCTCGGCGACGGTCGCCCCGATCTCGTCGTTGTAGCTGCGGGTGAGCAGCCAGCCCTCCCGCTCGAAGCGCTGGACGAGCTCGGGCGGCAGTGCCTCGAGCACGGTCGGCGCGTCGGCCACCGCCGTCGCCCCGCCCTCGTCCGGGGCGGTCAGGCAGGCGAACATCATCAGGCCGGGGAACTCGAGCCGGTAGCTCAGTTCGTGGTGCATGCACATCGGCTGGTTGGGCGGCCAGTTGGAGGAGGAGTACAGGCCCTCGGCGTAGGTCCGCCGGGACGCGAAGGCCTCCTTCTCGGCGGTCAGCCGGCCGGCCAGTCGCTTGACGACGCCGGCCGCCTTGTCCGCGTCGCTCAGGCCGAGGCCGCGGATCAGGACCGAGCCGTGCTCGGCGACGACCGCGCGCAGCGCGTCGCGGTGCCCGTCGGCCCAGCCCGCCGGGTCCTCGACGGCCCCGGTGCGCAGGATCGGGGGTGAGCCGGGCCGCAGCTCGAGGTCGAGCAGGGACGGAGGGGAAGCTGAGGTCGACAACTGCGTCTCCTCTCGGTTGCCGTTCATGGGGAGGCCAGGAGTTCGGCGGCGCGCAGGACCGCCTGCGCCACCTCGTCCGGGCAGGTGCGGAGGAAGTGGTGACCGCCGTGGGCGAGCTCGTACAGATCGACGTGCTCGGCCAGCAGCTGCCACTGCCGGTACCGGCGGGAGTGGTCCGCCGTGTACGGGTCGTCGGCGGCGACGACCACGGTGACCGGCGCCTGCAGCCGCACCGGCGGTGCGGAGTCCAGGGCGTCGGCGAAGTATCGGTGGGCCGCCACGCAGTCGTGGCGGTAGGCGGCGGCCACGCGCCCGGCGCGCGCCTTGTCCAGCTCGGCGAGCCGGCCGTAGCCGTCGTCGCCGCTCAGCTCGGCGGCGATCTCGGTGTCGCTGCGGGCGGCCAGCGCGTCGGCGGCGGCACGCCGCCCGGCGGAGTCGCCGAGCAGTTGCGCGCCGAGGAACACGCGCTGGACCTCCACGCCCTTGTCCTGCAGCCGCCGGGCGGTCTCCACCGCGAGGGCGGTGCCCGAGGAGTGGCCCCACAGCAGGATCCGGGACAGTCCGCGGCCGGCGATCTCCTCGACCACCGCGTCGGCGACCTGTGCCATCGGGGCGAAGGGCTCGTCGCGGGCGGCCGGGTCGTGGCCGGGCAGTTCGACGGCGTAGACCGCGCAGCCGGCGGGCCGCAGGGCCGCGGCCAGCGGCCGGAAGTTCACCGCGTTGCCACCGGCGTACGGGAAGCACACCAGGGCGCCGTGCGGCTCCCCGTCCGGCTCCGACAGGACCTGCAGCAGTCCGGGCCGGCCTGTCGTCCGGCCGTCGGCCAGCTCGGCGAGGTCGGCGAGGACCGGATGCGCGGTGACGTCCTTGAGCGAGATCGCGCGGTCCAGCAGGATCGCCAGCCGGACAGCCGACAGGGAGGTGCCGCCGCGGTCGAAGAAGTGGTCCCGGCGCCCGATCCGCTCCTGCGGGATGCCGAGCACCGCCGACCACGCCCTCGCCAGGCGCTGCTCGGCGGGGGTGCCTGGGGCCTGCCGGTCCGCCTCGGCGGAGGCGGGCCCGGAGCCCTCCTCCGCGGCGAGCGCCGTCAGGGCCTTGCGGTCGATCTTGCTGTTGGCGGTCAGCGGCAGGCTCTCCTTCCAGTGGAAGGCCGCGGGCACCATGTACGCCGGCAGGGACGCCGCCAGGTGCTCGCGCAGTACGTCCGCCGCCACGGGCCCGGGACCCGAGTAGAAGGCGACCAGCTGGCTGCCGTCGTCGCTGACGACGACCGCGCCGTCGCGCACGCCCGGCGCCCGGACCAGGGTGTTCTCGATCTCGCCGATCTCGATGCGGAAACCGCGGATCTTGACCTGGTGGTCCTTGCGGCCGAGGAACTCCAGCGTGCCGTCCGGGTGCCAGCGACCGTAGTCGCCGCCGCGGTACAGCCGCTCACCGGCGTGGTGGGGGTCGGTCAGGTACGCCTGCCGGGTGCGCTCGGGGTCGTTGATGTAGCCACGGCCCACGCAGACCCCGGAGAAGACGATCAGCCCGGGCGCGCCCAGCGGCACCGGGGAGAGGTGCTCGTCGACGACGTACACGCGGACGTTGTTGACGGGCCGGCCCAGCGGCACCCAGTCGGTGTCCGGGACCCGGTCCATCACCGCGTGGTTGGTGTCGTCGCTGGTCTCGGTCAGCCCGTAGGCGTTGACGAGCTTGACACCGGGCCGGGCGGCGAACCAGCGCTTGACGAGGTCCTTCTTCAGGGCCTCGCCGGTCACCGACACGCAGCGCAGATCCGGCAGTTCGCGCGGCTGCCGCTCCAGGGCGGACAGGACGACGTCCAGGTAGGAGGGGACGAGCTGGAGGACGTTCGCCCGTCCCTCGGCGATCGAGTCGAGGAAGCGGTCGGCGTCCAGGATCGTCTCCTGTCCCACCAGCAGGGTCCGCCCGCCGACGAGCAGCGCCGAGACCAGCTGCCACAGCGAGATGTCGAAGCACTGCGGGGCGGTCTGCGCGACCACCTGCCCCTCACCGATGCCGAGGTCGTCGATCTTGGCGTAGAGGTGGTTGAGGAATCCCGCGTGCTCGCACATCGCGCCCTTGGGCTCCCCGGTCGAACCGGAGGTGAAGTATATGTACGCCAGCTGGTCGCGGCCGACGGCCACGCGCGGGTCCTCGCTCGGGTGGTCCTCCGCGTAGGCCTCCTCGACCAGCAGCCGCTGCACCTCGGGGAGCGCGGACAGGGCCTCGTCCAGCGTGGCGGTGCTGCCGCGCTCGGTCAGCACCACGCGGCACTCGGCGCGGGTCAGGGTGTTCCTGATCCGCCCGGCCGGGAAGTGCGGCTCGATCGGCAGATAGGCCCCGCCGGCCTTGAAGACGCCGAGCACGGCGGCCAGCCAGTCCAGGTTCCGCTCGGTGACGACCGCGACGACGCCCTCGCGCTCCAGACCGCGCGCCAGCAGGGCGTGGGCCAGGCGGTTCGCGCGGGCGTTGAGGTCGCCGTAGGTCCACTGGCGGTCGCCGTGGACGGCGGCGACCGCCTCCGGGTGCGCCCGGGCCCGCTCCTCGAACAGCTCGTGCATCCTGCGGTCCGGCAGCTTCTTGTGCGGTCCGGCCATCCCGGCCAGCTGCAGCCGGTTCTCCTCCGCCGACAGCAGGCTCTTGCGGCTGTGCTCGGCGTCCAGGTCGGCGGCGATCCGCGCGAGGGCGGCCAGGTGGTAGCCGGCGACACGGGCCGCCGCGTCCTCGTCCATGACGTCGGTGGCGTAACGCAGCCGCAGCGAGAGGCGGCCGTCGCGGTCCGACGCGCTGACCCACAGCACGGTGCCGGGGGCGAGCTCGACACCACCGCCGGACAGGTCGAAGACCGTCTCGAACAGCGGCTCGGCCAGGTCCAGCTCCTTGCGGAGCGCGTCGACCGGGAAGTCCTGGAAGGCCAGCAGTTGCGACTCGGCGCCGTGCGCGTCCAGCAGCAGGGACCGCCATGAGCCGGGGCCCGCCGACAGCCGGCACGGCAGCACCGCGCCGCCCGCGGCGACGTACCCCGTCACGACGTCGGTCTCGCCGGAGAGCGCGGCCAGCACCCTGGCGTGCGCGGCCAGCAGCACCGAGCCCAGGGGGACGGTCACCTCGTCCGCCACACGGCGCACGGACGCCGTGAGGCCGTCGGGGACCGCCACCACGTGCTCGGCGGCGCCGATGACCGGTTCGGGAGCCCAGCGGGGGATCGCGGTGAACCCGCCCCTGAGGAGCACCCCGCGCCAGAACTCCCGTCCGGCGTGCGCTGCCATGTCCATCGACCTGCCTCCACTCGCGGTTTCCACGGGGCTACACACCGCTGATCAGGGCGGCGGCGCGATCGCCGCCGCTGTTCGGGTTCTTCGGGTTCTCGGGCATCTCGCGGGCCGGGTTGCCACCCCACCGGGCGCGCGGGGGGAGTTCCTCGCCCTTCATCACGAAGGAGTCCGGGGCGATCACGGCGCCGTCGCCGACGGTCACGCCGTAGTGGACGAGGGCGCCGACCCCGAGGGTGCAGCCGGCACCCAGCGAGCTGTGGTCGGACTTGAACGCGCCGTCCTCCTGGGAGTGGCTCTGGATGACGGTGCCCGCGTTGAGCGTGCAGTCGTCGCCGATGGCGGCGAGGGAGCGCTCGGGGAGGAAGAGGCCGTCGTCGAAGACCCGGCGACCGATGCGCACGCCGAGCAGGCGCCAGACGACGTTCTTGTACGGCGTGCCGTTGAGGACGTTCAGGTACTCCGTCGCGGCCGTCACCTTCCAGTAGCGCTCGTGCTGCCAGAAGTCGATGTCGTAGATCGAGCAGTACAGCGGTCGCAGACCGCGGAACCTGGTGACGACGCGCTCGCCGAGCACGATGTAGGTGACGGTGACCATCAGGACCACGACGTTCGCGAGGGCGACCGCCGCGGCGCCGTACGTGGGGTACAGGTCGGCGGCGCAGGACGCGATCAGGGCGACCAGGAAGAGCAGCAGCCACTGCAGCATCAGGTGCAGTACCGCGGTGCCGGTGTTGTGCTTGTTCTTGTCCGCGAGCAGACGCCGGAACGCGTCGCCGTTCTTCAAATGGTCGAATTTGCTGTCGCGGTCCACCGTCCGGGGAATCTCGAAGCTGGGCGAGCCCAGCAGCCCGACGTTCTCCCGGACCGGTCCCTCGACCGGGACCATGACCTTCGTGGCCAGCAGGCAGTTGTCGCCCGTCCTGCCCTGGGAGGGATAGGCGATGTGGTTGCCCAGGAAATTGTGCGGGCCGATCGCCGTCCGGGTGACGCGGAAAGAGGTGCTCGAGTAGTCCGCATTCATGATGGACAGTCCGTCGGCGACCATGGTGCCGCTGCCTACCTTGCTCAGGTACGGATTCTCGTGCTTCACCTCGGTACCGAAATTCGAGCCGGTCTGTTCCACCGGCGACAGGTCGTAGCCGATGGCGCGCAGGTAGTGCACGACGGCGGAGCTGTCACCGAACAGGACGCGGAAGAACTTCCGGTTGGTGAGGAAACCGATGGTCCGGTGGACCCCGTAGCGGAATCCGTAGAGCGGGTGCACGGTGTCGGGCTTCACGAGCGGGTGCAGCAGCCGCGGCACGGTGACCGCGACGAGCAGGCCCAGCAGCAGAGCCCCGCAGAAGAGCACCAAGGAGGCGACCAGGGCGTCGGCGTAGAAGGTCCACGTCGTCAGGGCCGTCGGTCCCGGCTCCAGCAGGGTGTCCAGGCGCGGGACCACCGCGAGCAGCATCGCCACCCCGCCGACGGCGAGCGGGATCCATACGGCCAGGAGGATCAGCAGCTGTGACAGGCAGTAGGTGACGCGGCGGATCCTGCCGCACCCCACCGGCGCGACCACGCGGTAGTCCGCCGCGCCCGGCTGGGCCGGGGAGCCGTGCCAGCGCTCGCCGGCGGGGACCGCCTGGCCGCTGTGGAGCGAGGAGGCGTGGCCGAGTTGGGCGCCGTCGCCCATGGAGGTGCCGATGTCGAGCACCGTCACCTCGCCGATCAGCACGTCCTTGCCGAGGGTGACCGGGCCGGTCTGGATGGCCATCGAGTGGCCCCGGTAGCAGGAGAAGTACGAGTCCTTGCGGATCACCGTGCCGTCTCCGATGGTCAGCAGATCGGTGCAGACCGGGACGTGCTTGGAGAAGATGGCGACACCGCGTCCTATTCGCGCGCCCATGGCCCGCAGGTACAGCACGTACAGCGGAGAGCCGACGAACAGCACCATGGGGTTCGCCCGGATCAGCGTCCGCACGCACCAGAACCGGAAGTACGCCAGGCTCCAGATGCGGATCTCCTGCGGCTTCCACCGTCCGACCAGCAGCCACTTGCCCGCGATGGGCAGGACGCAGACGCCGGCGAAGGCCGCGCCACCGAACTCCACGGACCGCAGGTAGGTGTCGAAGGGGTTCGCGCCGGCGGATATCCACTCCGCCCCGCGCGCGATCACGAGCGCGGCCAGGTACGAGTAGCCCAGGAAGAACAGCGCTTGCAGCACGCCGCACACCACGTAGCGCGGCGTGCCCTTCGCGGCCGCCACCTGGATCGGTTCCGGGACCGCAACGTCGGCGAGGGCCGGCGTGGTGGCGGGGGTCTGGGCGCCGGTCGGCGGGGTGTCCGCCATGGCCGTCGCGAGACTTCTGATGGTCGGATACCGGTAGATGTCCTTCATCGACACCGACGGCAGATCCTGGTGCTTCCTCACCCGGGCGCAGAAATGCGCCATCACCAGGGAGTCGGCACCCATTTCCGTGAAGAAGTGGCTGTCGACCGACACCCGGTCCGCGTGCACGATGCCCGCCAGGATGTCGGCGAGGATCCTTTCCGTGCCGCCGGCCGGGGCGGTGTGGGGGCCCCCGGTGGTTGAAGATTCATCGGGATCCGAAGCGGGATCGGACGCCAGGACCTCTGCAGATTTTTCCACGATGTGAGCTCCTTGAGGAAAAGTCGACCACGGGCGGCCGGTAAGGCCGGTACCCGGTGTCCCTCGCGCCCCGGCTTATGGGCCGGAGCGAGTAATCCGGAAGCCATGCGGTCGTGAGCTCTTCTCTCGCCATACAACCATATGTCGCTCCTCGTAGTCTCCGCCGTCCTCGTTCGGACTGCCACTCGAAGATGATCGAAGGGGCATGTCGCGGCCCTGGGCTGCGTAAAAGCTCGAGAAGTCACGACGAATCGACGAGTACCGTTCTGGAAAGCCGGAAAAACCACCGATTCCCAGGGTTGCGGGAAAGAGACGGAGCTGCGATAAGCGCTACCGAGAGTGGTCGTCCAGGTCAAGAGAGTTGAAAGGCGACGGCCGAGTGCTGAGGGCTCGTCACATGGCAGAGCCCGCCCGCGCACAGAGTGCGGGGGCGGGCTCTGCGGTCACGCGCAGTCGTACGTGAAGCCCGTCGTGACGGAGTGGTGGCCGGGCGCGGTGATGCGCAGTTCCGCCTGCGCCCGGTACGAGCCGTGGCCGCGGAACGTCCACAGCAGGTGCAGCCGGGCCTCGTGGCTGCCGCGGGGGACCTCCTCGTACAGCACGTCGGAGGACGTGCCGTCGTTGCGTAGCCAACGGTAACTGATGGTGCCCGGGCGGCCGTTGGTCGTGACGACCGCGACGAGGTCGACGGTCGTGTCGCAGGCGGGTGCCGACGGGGACGTCGTCACCCTCACTCCCTTGACCTGCAGGCCCGGCCCGAAGCGCTGCCAGGCGAGGAAGAGGAGCACGGCCACCAGCACCGCGGCGGCCAGGGCGTACCCGCGCGGCCACCTGCGACGTCGCGGTTCCGGCGGGACGGTCGGGGCGATCAGGCCCCGCCATACCTCGGCGGCGATGTCGGCGCGGGCGGCGGCCCCCGGAGTGACGCCGGGCCCGAAGCGCAAGACCTCGCCCTCGACCCGGTCCGGGAGGACGACGGTGCAGCCGGAGTTCACCGTAGGCGCCGCTCCGTCGGCGCCGGCCGTGGGCTCGAGCCGTGCCGTCGGCGGTGCGGACGGCGCCCAGTGCTCGGCGAGGACGGTGGCGCTGTACTCGGGATCGGCCACGGGCCGTACGGCTTCGGCGTCCTGGGGCGTGGCGTCCTGCGGCGGTGTGTCGTTCGGCGGTGTGTCCGCTGGGCCGAGACGGAAGGTGGGCTGGGTTTCCTCCGGAGGGAGGTCGCGCGACCCGCTCATGTGATCACGCACTGACGGGTGAGGATCTGCTGGAACGACTGCCCGTTGGCCGCCGCCGGATCGGTGCCCGCCACCGCTCCGAACCAACAGCCGCCGGCCCGCGGGAACGTGTGGTCGGCGGTGAAGTCGTACGAGGTCGAACCGCTGCGGGTGAAGGTCTGCGAGCCGTCCACGGTGCCGCGCTCGCCCTTCGCGTCGCTGGAGTACCACGTCACCGTGACGGTCACCGGGCGTGCATCACTGGTGCGCAGCCGGATCGCCGCCGAGGCGCTGAATGCACCCGTCTGGGTGAGCGAGGTGACGGAGACATCACTGACACTCACCGGCGGTGTCGTCGGCGTGGAGGGCGACGCCGGCGGCGTGGCCGTCACGGACGCGGAAGCCGTGGCCGATACCGTCGTGGTCGGCGTCGGCGCGGTCGGCGTGGTGACGGCGGTCGTCCCGGCGGAAGCCGGGGCGCTCTGCGGCTCCGAGGGCGACGGACTCGATGACTCGGGCGAGGGACTGCCCGGTGGAGCCGTCGTCCCTGGCGCGGCGGAGCTGCCGCGCGGGGTCGCTCTCGTCGTTTCCCCTGTCCAGTTGGCGGTCGTCTGCCGCGGGCCCTCCCCGGAGGCAACCGCGGCGAAGGTCAGCAGTCCGGCGATGATCACACCACCCGCCGCGGCGAGCATGCCCTGACGTGTCAGACGCCGGGCGCCCCCGCGGAGCACGGTGGTGGCCAGGTCGGCCGTTCCCGCTGCCGGTCCCCCCGATGGGAAAAGCAGCGGCAGCAACGCCGCGAGCGCGGCGAGCCTGCGCTGTCCCCGCTCCTCCCAGTCGTCTCCGTAGGCCGCTCCCGCGATCACCTCCAGTTCCGCGACGAACGCCTCCGCGTCCGCCGGCCGGTGCGCCGGGTCCTTCGCCATCCCGCGGAGCACCAGTTCCCGCACCGGCTCCGGGGCCAGCTCCACCGGCACCGGCGCTTCGATGTGCTGGACGGCCAGCTCGGCGAAGTTCGCGCCTCCGAACGGCTTGCGGCCGGTGAGGCACTCGAAGAACGTCGCCGTCGCCGCGTACACGTCCGCCGCGGGCGACGCCGGGCGCCCGTTCCACTGCTCGGGAGCCATGTAGGCGGGCGTTCCCACCACGGCCCCCTTGGTCCCGCTGCGCAAGGCGATGCCGAAGTCGGCCAGCTTCGACGATCCGTCCGCCGCGACCAGTACGTTCTCCGGTTTGTAGTCGCGGTGCACCACACCGGTGCGGTGGGCGGCGGCGAGGCCGAGAAGCGACCCCTTGAGCACCACCAGCGCTGCCTCGGGACCGGTGGCTCCCTCCTGGCGGAGGAGCGCCCGCAGGGCTATACCGTCCACCAGCTCCATGACGATGGCCGCGCCCTGCGGAGACTCCACGTACTCGTACAGACTGACGACATACGGTGTTTCCAGACCTCCCAGCAGCTGTGCCTCGGCTCGGAACTCCTGAACGAACTCGGGGTCGGCCCGCAGTTCGTCGCTCAGGTACTTGATCGCGACGGGCGTTGACGTGGCGTCATGGGACGCGAGCACCACACGACCGCCGCCGCCCGAGCCCAGTTCTCTGGCCTCGGTGTACCCGGGAGCCCTCCAGCCGCTCATTCACTTGTCCCCCCTGCCCGTGGCGCGGCGCCGGCGGCCGCGTCGACTTTTCCTCTCCAGACACGATTCCCGAACGACCGGTTCCCGGGGAACCCCCCACCCGGCTGAACACCCCCCGCCGACCGTCCGTAGTACGGGGGGACATGCGTTCCGATCCACCGAACGGCAACAGGGGAGGCGGCCGGCATGGCCCCATCGCGCCACGTGCTCAGCTCCGTCGTCGCAGGCACGGCCGTCTTGCTGCCGCTGACCCTGGCGGGACCGGCCGCCGCCCACGGCGCGCCGGTGTCCCCGGTCAGTCGTGCCGCCGCGTGCGCGTCCGGAAGCGGACAGTACGCGGGGACCGCCGCCTGCCGGGCCGCCGCGGCCGCGAACGGCGGGAGCCGGCCTTTCGCGGACTGGGACAACCTCCGCGTCGCCGGGGTCGCGGGCCGCGACCGCCAGGTGATCTCGGACGGGAAGCTGTGCAGCGGCGGCCTGGCCGCCTTCCGCGGCCTCGACCTGCCCCGCACCGACTGGCCGGCCACCCGGCTGACCCCGGGCGCCGGCTTCACCATGGCGTACGGGACGACCATCCCGCACCAGGGCACGTTCAGGATCTACCTCACCAAGGAGGGCTACGACCCGAGCCGCCCGCTGACCTGGTCGGCGCTGGCGAGCGACCCCTTCGTCAAGGTCACCGACCCGCCCGTGTCCGGCGGGGCCTACCGCATCAGCGGGCGGTTGCCCTCGGACCGCACCGGGAGGCACGTCCTCTTCACGATCTGGCAGAACTCCTCGACGCCCGACACGTATTACTCCTGCTCGGACGTCGTCTTCCCGGCCGCCGCGGCCAAGGCGCCGGCCAGGCCCGCCAAGCCGGCGAGGCCCGCCCGGCCTTCGGCGACCGCGGCCACCACAACGCCCGAGGCCACCGCCTCCCGCAGTACGGCGTCCCCCTCCGCGGCCCGGACCGCCGAATCCGCCGCGGCCGCCCCGGCCTCCCCGCGGGACGCGGTCCGCACACCGGCGACCCAGCCCGTGGCCGCCGAGAGTGAGGGACCGGGACGCACCCTGACGGCCCTCGCCGGCGCCACCGCGCTCGGCGGCATGGCCGCGGTCGCCCTGCTGTTCCGGCTGCGCCGCTCGCCCGGCGCCCGGCGCCGCTAGGGCGTGCCGTCACATGCCCGCCTGCCCCGCGGCGCCTGGCACGGCACCTCGCTGCGTTGTCGAATCGTCCGAGTAGCCCACTGCGAGGACGACTCTCCGCCTTGCGATGCACCGCACCAGACACCGCGGGGCCCGCCCTCCGGGCGGCCGGCGCTCATGTGACGACACGCCCTCTTGGCCGTGTCGTCACATGCCCGACCCCGGCCTTCGGCCGGGGTCGGGCGGTGGGGGCACCTCCCAGCGGTAGCTGGGAGAGCTCCTTCGACGACACGGCCTCCATCCCGAAGGGCCGCCGCCTAACTGAGGGGTTCGCTCAGCTCGATGGCGCGCAGAGCGGCCGCCAGCGCCGGTGCGTCGCCGACGTCGAGGGCCGTGTCGGTCAGTTTGATGACGTGTTCGTCGCCGTGTGCCAGGGCCCGTTCGAAGACCTCTTCGGGAGTCGGCGTGCCCGGCGCGGCGTACGAGACCGCTTCGTCCGGTGCGTACATGGCGGTCACCGCCGCGGAGGCCGTCCAGGCGGCGCGCAGGCTCGGTACCCACAGGGCGCGCGGGAGCGCGGGCAGCGTGCGCAGGACGGCGTTGGGGGCCGTGGCCGCGTGGACCAGCATCGTCTCCTCGCCGTGGCCGTGGGTGGCGTACCGGTGGGTGGCCGCCCGCACCAGTTCGGTGAGGCGGTCGCGGGCCTCGTCCGGGTCGGTGATCCCGGCCGCCCACACCGGCAGGCCCGTGACGCGGTCGAGCCGGGCCGGGAAGCCGCCGTCCCGTACGGCGATGGGCGCCACGGCGTCGAGAGCGGCGGCCGCGCTGCCCGCGCCGGGCAGCGGCGTGGGGTCCGTGACGGGGTGGTGGCGGGCGGCCCAGTAGCCCAGGCCGTGGGCGAGTTCGGCCAGCCGCGGTCCGGTGCTCTCACCGGCCAGCAGGGTGCGCACGGCGTGGCCCACCCGGATCACCGGGTGCGTGGAGCCGCCGTGGATGCCGGGCAGGAGGCGGGGCCACCACTGCGTGAGCACCTCTTGCCAGGGCTGCCCTGCGATCTCCCGGCCGAAGTAGCCGATCCAGTCCGCGGCGCGGCGTGGATCGCCGAGCGCGGAACGCCAGTTGCCCTCCGTGACCGGTTCGACGGCGGACGGGAACTCCTCGAGCTTGTGTGCGTACAGGTCGAGCCAGCGGTGCACCGCACGGGCCTGTCCGTGGGCGGCGAGGGCCTCGACGGCCATCGGCGCGTGATTGGTGAGCCGTCCGAGCCGTTCAGGCCCCGATCCGTGCAGCCGCTGGAGCGCCTCGTCCAGGGTCCCTGTCGTATCCATGGCCAGGACAGTAGGCGGGGCGCCGCGGCGGCGTAACCGGCCGCGGACGTAGGACCGGACCTAGGTCCGCTGCCGGGTTCAGGCCGGTGGGTGGCGCCGCTGTGGCCCACGCCCACGCCCACGGAACCGGCCGGGCGGCTCCAGGCCCACGGCGCCGTGCAGATGAGACCAGACCCGGCACGCCGGGGCCGGCGCGTGCAGGCGCGGACGGGGGGTGTGCCCGGCGGCCGACTCGGCGGCTTCGGGCGTGGCGGTGGCCATGCCGTCGTCGGCGTCGCGGACCAGCGCGCTCAGCGGCTCGTCCCGGCTCGCGAAGCGGCGACAGGGCGAGCGGGGCGCTCGACGCCGCCCTCGCCTGGTGCCGCGGACTGCTCGCGGGCCGGTGACGGCCGCGCCCTCCTCCTTCGCCGGGCCCCTACGGCGCCGGGACGAGACCGTCGGCGACGAGGCCGGCCAGGACGGCCTCCCCGAGCGCGTGCACCGCGGACCGCGGACGCACCATCACGGTGAACTCCTTGATGAGGTCCGCCTCGTCGACCTGCAGCAGGTCGATGCCGTGGATGTCCCTGCCGCCCACGGTGGCGCGGAACACCAGCACCGTCGACGGCGCCTCGGTGCCGTCGGCGCTGGTCTCGACCGTGCCGTCGAGGGTCCCGACGTAGTGGAAGTCCTCGAAGGTGCGCAGCAGGACGCCGAAGAGCCCAAGCACCATGGGCTTGCCCTCGAACGGCGTGAACTTCACCGGGCTGTAGAGGCGGATGTCCTCGTGGAGCAGCTCGTCCAGCGCGCCGAGATCGCGGCGCTCGACGGCGGACCGGAAGCGGTCGGCGGCTGTCATGGCTCCTCCTGGTCGTCCGGCTCCGGACGTCGACACTCAGAACATTGATTACTCCGTTTCTTGAGTATCATGGGGCGCGGCCACACGGAAGAGCGAGGCACGGCCGGACAGGCGGACGGAAGGGAGCGGGGATGGCCCTGCGGCACGCGGTGCTGGCCGCGCTCCTGGACGGGGAACTCAGCGGCTACGAGCTGGCGAAGGCTTTCGACATCGGGGTGGCGAACTTCTGGCACGCCCTGCCGCAGCAGCTCTACGCGGAGCTGGCCAGGCTCGACAAGGAGGGGCTCATCGCCGGCCGGGAGGTCGTCCAGGACAGCCGGCCCACCAAGCGCCTCTTCCACGTCACCGAGGCCGGGGTCGCCGAGCTGGAACGGTTCGCGGCGGCGGTCGGCAAACCCTCCTTCGTCCGGGACGACCTGCTGGTGGCGGTACAGGCCGCCGACGTCGTGGACGCGGGGGAGCTGATCGCCCGGCTCGGCGAGCGGGCCGCCTTCGCCGACGCCAAGATCGAGCTGTTCGAACGGCTCCTGGTGCGGATGCGCGGCGGCCGCACCGAGGAGGAGTTCCTCGGCCGCGGCCGCCGCGTCGGCCCCTACCTCACCTGCCTGCGGGGCCTCGCCTTCGAGGAGGGCAACCGGGACTGGTGCCGGCGGGCCGCCGAGGTCCTTCGGCTGCGCGCCCGCGTCGCCGAGGAGCGCTGACGGGCCGCCGCGCCGGTTTCGTCACGCCCGCAAGGCGGCCGTCAGCCACGCGACGGCCGGGGCCAGCGCGGGCGGTGCGTCCTGGCCGGCCACCTGCGCCAGCAACTGCCAGTAGCGCTCGTAACGGGAGTCGTGGGAGATCTCCAGCCGTTCGGCCAGCCATGCCCGGAACTCGGGGCCGTCCGCCCGGCCCGACAACTGCGCGTAGACGCCGACGAGTTCCTCCACGACGGGCCGGGCCGACGCCGAGGCCGGGTCGACACCCGCCGCTACAGCGCCGCCCGCGCGCTCCCGCAGCAGTTCGGCCGTCCGGCGGGCCGCCGCCGGGTCCGGCTGCCCGCCTTCGGCGAGCGCACGGCTCTGGTCGGCGACGGCGCGGCGGACGCCGGCCCTGAACTCCTCGTCCTGGATCAGCTCTGCCAGCTCCACCCAGGCGCCCACCTGCTCCGGCGCGGCGTCGTCGGGGAGTTCGGGCATCGCGGCGCGCATCATGGCCGGGAAACCGGGGTCGACGTCGATGCCGCTCACGATGTGGTCGACGAACTCGTCGACGAGGCGGCGGCGTTCACGTTCCGAGAGGGTGGCGAGTCGGTGCATCAGTTCCGTCTCCTGTGGTGAGGCCCCGCGCCCCGCGACCGTCCGCAGCACCGTCTGGCGGATCCGCAGCATACGGATCTGCACCTCCAGAGCCTCGGCGTGGGCCGCGGCGACCTCGGCGACGGTGACCTTGCTGTCCAGGATCGAATGGACGGAGGCGAGGTCGATGCCGAGGTCGCGCAGCGTGCGCACCAGGGCCAGACGGTCGAGCGCGGCACGGTCGTAGAGCCGGTAGCCGGCGGGTGTCCGATCGGTCGGCGGCACCACCCCGGTGTCCGACCAGTACCGGATGGTCTTGACCGTCAGACCGGTCAGCCGGGCCAGCTCACCGATGGTGTAGAGGGTGTCGTCGTCCATGTCCGCCATCCTGGGGTCTCCCGCCGCGGGAGACTCAAGCATGCGCCCCGGGCGCTCGCGCGCTCATGTCGCGATGCGTCCGCCGGGACGGCCGTGGTCTGACGCGCCGCGGCTTCGCGGCCGCCGCGGGCGTGCAGGCGGCCTCCCTGGCGGGGTGGCTCGTGCCGGTGCTGGTGCTCGCCCTGAAGCCGCTCGCGTCGTGACCGCCGACGCCGCACGTCACCAGGCGCGGGCCTCGCGCAGCAGCAGGTCGCGGACGAGGCCGAGGTGGGGGTGATGGCCGGAGCCCGGGCGCTGGACCAGGTAGGC
This sequence comes from Actinacidiphila sp. bgisy160, assembly GCF_057707815.1. Lineage (NCBI taxonomy): Bacteria > Bacillati > Actinomycetota > Actinomycetes > Kitasatosporales > Streptomycetaceae > Actinacidiphila > Actinacidiphila sp. bgisy160. The sequence goes on along the minus strand of NZ_JBYIQW010000032.1, from coordinate 28,188 downwards.
GGTGTTGATGGGCGGGTCGGCGGGGTCGAGCAGCGGCACGAGCGTCCCCTCCGCCAGGGCGGCGGCGCACAGGTAGCGGGGGAGGACGGAGAAGCCCGCGCCCGCGGCGACGGTGGCCAGCACGCCGCGCAGGTCCGGGACGGTCACGGCGGCCTGCCCGGTGAGGCGGCGGCCGAAGACATGACGCCAGTAGCGGCGGGCGATGGGCAGGTCCTCGGCGTACGAGACGAGCGGGACGCCGCTCAGCGCGCCGGGACCGCCGGACGCCACGTCCAGCCGGGCCGCCCGTGACGGGGCGGCCACCAGCACGAACTCCTCGTCCATAAGAGGGACGGCGCTGAGCAGGCGGCCCCGCGGGCGGTGCGTGGAGATCACCAGGTCGTGCTGTCCGGCCCGCAGCGACTCCAGCAGGTCGTCGGTGAGCCCGGTGCCGATCCGCAGCCGTACGCCGCGCTCCACGAGCGGTGCGAGCGCCGGCAGCACGCGCTCGCACAGCAGCTCCGCCGGGCCGCCGAGGCGGACCGGCTCGGCGGGCAGGTCCGCGTCCCCGTGCCCGCGGTCGGCGACGGCGGCGAGCGCGTCGAGCGGCTCGGCCACCCGGCCGGCGAGCTCGTCGGCGAAGGGCGTCGCGGCGACCCCGCGGGGCAGCCGCTCGAACAGTTCCCGGTCCAGTTGCCCTTCGAGCGTACGGATCTGGGTGGTCACCGTCGGCTGGGAGAGCCCCAGGAGCCGCGCGGCGGCGGTGAAGGAACCGGCGCGGTGCACCGCCAGGAAGGTGCGCAGCAGCGTCAGGTCCAGCGATCCCCCTCCCGGGGCCCGGTGCTCCGGGCGCATTCCCGGCGACCCATTGGAATCCGTATGGCTCATGGTAGTGATCCTATTGGAATCCAATGGGAGGTCCGCCCTACCGTCGTGCTGTCGGCCCGCACCGAAGCGGGTCGGCGGCAACCGAGCACCCCAAGGAGACCTGACAGCATGGCGAAGATCCTGTTCGTCCTGACCGGCGCCACGTCCTGGACGCTGTCCGACGGCACCGGGCACCCGACCGGCTTCTGGGCCGAGGAGGCCGCGACCCCCCACCGGATCCTCACCGCCGCGGGGCACGAGGCCGTGGTCGCCACCCCGGGCGGCGTCGTCCCGGCCGTGGACCGGGCGAGTCTGGCCGCCGAGGTCAACGGCGGGGAGGAGGGCGCCCGGGCCGTCGCCGAGGAGCTGGAGACGATGACGGCGCTGCGGCACCCGATCAAGCTGGAGGAGGCGGACCTCGACGACTACGCCGCCGTGTTCTACCCCGGCGGGCACGGCCCGATGGAGGACCTCGCCGTCGACCCGGTCTCCGGACGCCTGCTGACCGCCGCCCTCGACTCGGGCAAGCCGCTGGGCATCGTCTGCCACGGCCCCGCGGCCCTGCTCGCCGCCGAACGCGCCGATGGCAGCTGGCCCTTCGCGGGCCACCGGCTGACCGCCTTCAGCAACGCCGAGGAGACCCAGGCCGGACTCGCCGACCGGGCTCCCTGGCTCCTGCAGGACCGCCTGGTCGCCCTCGGGGCGGACTTCCAGGAGGGCGAGCCGTGGGCGCCCCACGTGGTGTCCGACGGCAACCTGATCACCGGTCAGAACCCGGCGTCCTCCGGCCCGCTGGCCGAGCGTCTGCTCGCCGCGCTGGGCTGAGGCTGGACCAGCCCGCCCGGCGCCCCCGAGGATGGGGTGCCATGAAGGTGGAGAGCGTGGCCGACGCCGACGCCCTGGCGTGCCTGGCGCACGAGGGCCAGACCGACCGCATCGGCGTCCCCTACATCGAGCACGTCCGGGCGGTCGCGGCGGGGCTCGCCGCCTTCGGCCCCGAACTGCAGATGGCCGGTCTGCTGCACGACGTCATCGAGGACACCCCCTGGACCGCCGGCCGGCTGCGCGCCGCCGGCGTCCCGGACCGGGTCGTCGCCGTCGTCGAGCAGGTCACCAACGAGCCGGGCGTGCCCTACGAGGACAAGCTGCGGCGGATCGCCGCCTGCCGCGAGGCGGCCCTGGTGAAGATCGCCGACAACGCCCACAACAGCCATCCGGACCGGGCCGCACGCCTCGACGAGGCGCAGCGGCTGCGGCTGGCCGCCAAGTACCGCCGAGCACGCGCGATCCTGTGGCCCGCGGTGCCCCGTGAGGACGTCGCCACGATCCTCGCGGCCGTCAACACTGCGCTGCTGCCGGACCTCCCGCCGGCCTGCGGAGCGCGGTGACCACCCGCTGCAGGCCGGCCAGCCAGATCGCGGCGTCGACGGCGTAGTACAGCAGCGGGTCCGGGGCCCGGCCGCCCGAGGCCGCGCAGACGTCCGCGATGACGGTGTGGTCGGTCGGCACGCTCCGCTGCGGGGCGTCGTCGGGCGCCGGACGCATGGCCCCCGAGCGCAGGTCGTACGTCAGCGGCAGGGTCGTCAGCCGCAGATGGTGCGCCGCGTCCCGCAGGTGCGCGGCGCTGAGGGGCCACGCCGCCAGCGCGCCCGGCGGGCAGTGGTCCACCAGGGTCTGCCCCATGGTGAGGACCCGGTTCCCGGCCAGCACGATCGCCTGGAAGTCCGTCGGCAGGGGCGGGCCCGCGCCGGGGGTGTCGCGTTCGGTGGCGAACTGCGCGTAGCTCGCCTCCGCGATGAGCTGGGCGAGCCGGGCCCTCCGCAGCGCGTCACCCATCGTCCCGGTCCCGGTGATGCAGTCGGTGATCTGGGTGACCGCCCGGGTTCCCTGGTCCAGCAGCCGCGAACAGGCCCGTCCCAGCTCGCCCGTGCCGCCCCGCGGCCAGGCCAGCAGTCCGACGAGGATGCCGGTCAGCGCGCCCGTGACCACGTCCACGATCCGGAACGCGGCGAATTCCGGACCCGTGGGGGCGATCTGCGTGAAGGCGGTGGCCACCGCGACCGTGAGGAAGGCCTGGCTCCACCCGAGACCGAGCACCGGCCCCGCGGTGAACGCCAGGAAGAACACCGGCGGCATCGCGACCGCGTACACCAGCGGCCGGTCGCCCACGAACAGCAGCAGCGCCGCCGCCAGCGCGGCCCCCACCACCGTGCCCCGCACCGCGGGGAGTACGGTCGTACGGGTACCGGCGGCACTGGTGCGCATCACCGTCAGGGTGGTCAGCAGCGCCCAGAAACCGTGCGACAGTTCGAGCCCACCCGCGATCAGCCGCGCCACGGCGAGGGCCAGCGCGATGCGCACGGCGTTCTGGAAGTAGACCGAGCGCGGCGTGAGATGGACCCGCATCCGGTGCCCGTACAGCGCGACGGGCGACTGCCCCGCGTACCAGAACGGCCCCAGCCGTTCCGCGGGCCGGGTCGCCTCGGGCCGCACGGGCGCGCCCAGCGCGATCCGCACGGAAGTCACCAGGAAGGCCGCGGTGTACGCGATGTCGAGCGCGATCGCCCCGTCCCGCACCGTCGTCGCGGAGGCCGCCCCGGACACCGGCCGGCGGACCCGGTGCTCCTCGAAGGCCGTCGCGGCGGCCGCGCACGGGGCGACCGGGGGCGCCGGGCTCTCGCCCCTCAGGGCCAGGGCGGCGCCGTGGCAGGCGGTGGCCGAGGCCAGCAGCATCCGTGACCGCGCGGGATCGGGACCCGGCGTCCGCTCCGCCGCGTCCTCGGCCAACTGCCCGGTCTGCGCGAGCAGGTGCCGCACGTACGCGGCCCCCTGGCACAACGCCCGGTCGCGCGCCCCCGCCGACACCGGTCGCTCGTCCTTCGGCACGTGGCTCATGCGCAGTTGCTGCGCCGTCTCCAGCAGATGTTCCGGACGCTCGGACACCACCGGCGGCTCCAGCGCCAGCGCCCGCAGCGCCCGCGCCGCGGTCTCGCACGCGTGGGCGAGCCGGTCCTGGTAGCGGCCTGGCGACGGGTCCGGCCACACCGACACCTCGGCCGCCGCCATCAGCAGCACGCCGACCACCAGTCCGGACAGGCGCAGGCCCAGCGTCTGCGGCTGGTACGGGGGAAAGCACGGCAGGATGTAGAACAGCTGCAGGCCGTTGGCGAGCCCCACCAGCTTCGGCCCGCCCACCCCCGCGTACGTGACCGCGAAGCCGACCCCGAGCATTCCCAGCGCCGCCGTCCAGTCGCTCACGGCCAGTGCCGTGCCCAGGGCGACCAGCAGCGCGGCCACCGGCAGCGCGGCCAGCAGCGTCCGGGCACGCTCGCCCGGCGTACCGGGCACGTACGACAGGGCGCCGGAGGCGACCGCGCCGAAGAGGGCGTAGATCGCGACGATCGGGTCGCCGAAGCCGTAGCGCGCCACGAAGAAGCTCAGGCACGCCACCAGCGTCACCCGCGCGGCACGGCGCACCGCCCGGAGGCCCGGATCACGCGCCCGCACCCACTCCAGCCCACCGCGACCGGGCACTCGCGGCCTCCTCGCTGCTCGGGTCCACGACTCGCCGGACCCCTTCAGATCACCGTAGGCCGGGCAGGACCGCCCGGCCACCGCGTGGCCCGGCGGCGTCCGCGCCTCACAGGCGTACGGTGACCAGCGCGATGTCGTCCGCCGCGCCCCCCGTGACGCCCAGCCGGGCCAGCAGGGCGTCCGCGAGTCGCTCGGCGCTGAGCTCGGGCTGCTCGGCGAGCGCCGTGGTCAGCCGGGCCAGGCCGGTGTAGATGTCCTCCTTGCGGCGCTCGATCAGCCCGTCGGTGTAGAGCACCAACGTGTCCCCCGGGCGGTACGGCACGACCGCCTGCGGGCGGGCGACGGGGGAGGGACGGGCACCCAGGGGCGGGTCGGTGGCCTGGTCCAGCAGCTCGCAGCGGCCGTCGCCGTGGAGCAGCACCGGTGGGGGATGCCCGGCGCTGCTGTAGCTGATCGTGTGTCGCGCCTTGTCGATCAGGGCGCTGACGGCGGTGGTGGCCACCGCGCCGTCGACGCAGCGGGCGTACAGGCCGACGACCTCCAGGGCCCTCGCGGGACCGTCGACGGTGCGCATCGCCGCGCTCAGCGCGCTGCGCAGCATCCCCATGACGCTGGCGGCCTCCAGCCCGTGGCCCACCACGTCGCCGACCGCCACCGCGTAGCAGCCCGGCGAGAGGTTGACCACGTCGTACCAGTCGCCGCACACGTTCAGCGAGCCCGCGGCCGGCAGGTAGCGCACCGCGATGTCCTCGTGCCGGGCCAGATCGGGCGAGTGGAGCATGGCCTCCTGCAGCGTCAGGGCGACCTGCCGTTCCCGGGCGTGGGCCTCGCGCAGCTGGTCGTTGAGGCGCTGCAGTTCGCGGGCCCGCGCGTACAGCTCGGCCTCCATCGCCTGCTCCCGCTCGCTCAGCTCGGAGCCCTGCAGCCCGTGCCGGTGCCGGCGGGCCTGGACGAACGCCGTCACGTCCTCCACCCGGTGGATGATCCACGCCACGGTACCGTCCGGCCCGAGGACGGGGGTGTTGATCGGGCTCCACCAGCGCTCCTCGAACCTCCCGGGCTCGGCCGTCACCGGGATGTCGTACTTCTGCGGCGCCATCGTGTCGCCCTCGCGGGAGGTCAGCACCCGGTGCAGGGAGGCGCTGAGGTTGCGCACCCCGTCGGCCAGCGGGTCGGCGGGGTTGTCCGGGAACGCGTCGAAGATGTACTGCCCGATCAGGTCGTCCCGGGTGCGCCTGGTGGCCTCCAGGTAGGCCCGGTTGACGCCCACGATGACGAGCGTCGCGTCCAGCACCAGGTAGGGGCTGGGCATCGCCGCGAACAGCGCACCGTAGTCGATCTGCGGTGTCGCCTCGGTGTGCTGCTCGTCGTCCCCCCTGTCCGGCAGGGTCACCCGACCAATCTATAAAACGTTCGCCCGGGCGGCCCGCCCAGCGACCCCGGGCTTGGCCGGGCGTCCGCGGGATCAGCCCGAGGCGAGCGAGGTACGGGACTCCAGGTCGCGCCGCGTGGCGTCGCCGTACTCGCCGCTCTCGTCGCCGCGGACGCCGTACCAGACCTGGAAGCGGGCGACGGCCGCGGCGAGGCGCCGGTCGAACCGGCCGTCGACGGCACCGCCCGCGTACACGTCCGGGATCCGCAGCAGCCGGGCCTGGAGCTCGCTGACGGCCGGTCCGGAGTCGCCCTCGCGGAGCACCCCGCCGACGGCGCCCGTGCCAGGGGAGCCGGGAGCGGCGGCCGTGGGCGCGCCGGACGCGGCGGGGGCGGCCCCTTGCGAGGGGCCGCGATGGAGGACGCCGGGGGAGAACAGGGCGAGGGCGAGGGCGAGGGCGAATCCGGCGGCGCCCCCGGTACCGGTGAGCACGGCGAGGTCGCAACGCTCGCGTGGTGCGGGGAGAGCGGCGGAGCCGTCCCGTCCGCCCCACCGCCCGGGGATCCGTTCCGTGGGGCGCGGACCTCGGCGGGGGCGGCGCGGTGCGCGGCAGCGGCTGGGTGTCGGGACCGTCCTCCCGGGGCGGGGTGGATCCGCCGGCGGGGCGGAAGAGGCCGAGGGAGTCCTCCCACGGCTCGTCCGGCCCTCCGGCCGTCTCCCGCGCGGGGATGACGCGCGTCGGCTCGATCATGCGGCGCCGTGACGGTCTTCCGCCGGACGGGTTCGGCACAGCGGTCCCCCTGTTCTCCCCCCTTCATCCGTTACGGGCCGACCACGTGAGGACCGCCGGTGGGCGCAGGCTCCGGGAATCGCCGAATTCGCCGCGGCCCGGGCATCGTTGGGGTATGCGTGCGGCCGGCCCGGCGGCGCCGGCGCGGAACCCTGATGACCTTGTGCGGGCCCGTCGCCTATCGTCGTGGCTGCGGAGACCGCTCCGCGGGTGACGGCACCGAGTGGAGGACGACTGTGCGCTACCGGGACCTGGGACGCAGTGGGCTGAGGGTGTCGGAGATCGGCTACGGAGCCTGGGGGATCGGGGCGTCCGCGTGGGTGGGCGCGACCGAGGACGAGTCCGTACGCGCCCTGAACCGCGCCGTCGACCTCGGGGTGAACCTCATCGACACCGCCCGCGGCTACGGCGAGAGCGAGCGGATCGTCGGGCAGGTCGTCCGCGAGCGCGCCCGGGCCGGCGATGAGATCCTCGTGGCCACCAAGGTGCCTCCGAAGAACCGCCTGTGGCCCGCCCCCGACGGCGTCGACCCCGCGGAGGCGTTCCCCGGCGACCACATCCGCGAGAGCCTCGACACCAGCCTGCGGGCCAGTGGGCTCGACCACTTCGACGTGCTCCAGTTCCACGTCTGGAGCGACGAATGGGTCGGCCGCGGGGACTGGGCGGAGGCCGTCGCGGACCTGAAGCAGCAGGGCAAGATCCGGCTCTTCGGGGTGTCGGTCAACGACCACGAGCCGGACAACGCCCTCGCCCTGGTCCGCAGCGGGCTCGTGGACACGGTGCAGGTGATCTACAACGTCTTCGACCAGGCGCCCGCGGACGCGCTGCTCCCCGCCTGCCAGGAGCACGGCGTCGGCGTCATCGTCCGGGTAGCCCTCGACGAGGGCGGCCTGACCGGCCGGATCACCGCCGGGACCACGTTCCCCGAAGGCGACTTCCGCAACCGCTACTTCCGCGACGACCGTCCCGCGCAGGTGGAGCGGCACGTGGACGCCATCGTCGCCGACCTCGGCATCGACGAGGACGACATGGCGGAGACCGCCCTGCGCTTCGTGCTGAGCGCCCCCGCGGTCTCCACCGTCATCCCCGGCATGCGGTCGGTGCGCAACGTCGAGCGGAACACGGCGCTCAGCGACGGACGCTTTCTGACGCCGGAACAGCTCGCGGTCCTGGCCCGGCACCGCTGGGAGCGCAACTTCTACGGCTGACCGGCCCGACCGCCCGCGGCATGAACGCCCCGGCCGGGGGAAGGCGCGCTTCCGGACGGAACGGCTCGTTCACGGAGGTGGCCATGGCAGCCTCGACGGCTCACGCCGACCCGCCGGAAACGTTGCGGACCGATGTGCCGGCCCGGCTGGGCCCGCCCTCCGGGCGGGCGGCGCTACTTTGACGACAGGGCCACTAGAGCGCGCCGCGTTCCACGCAGCCGCGCAGGAACGCGGCCTGCCCGGCGTGCTGCAGGTCGTCCGACACCACGCTGACCAGCCGTACCGCGAGCGTCACCGGAGGATCCCAGCTGGTGTCGACGACGCGCGGGAAGTCCGTCTCGCGCAGCGTCCGCAGATAGCCCAGGGTGTGCTCGTACACCGCGTCGTGATAGCCGGTCAGCAGCTCGCCCGACTCCACGCGCAGCGCGGCGACGTCCTTGGGGCGGTGGCCGTACCCGGTGTCGTACGGCGCGAAGGGCAGACCGAACCGGTCGGCCCAGCCGCCGTCGGTCCACAACTGCCCGGTGCCGGCGACGCCGGCCACGTGATCGTCCTGAACGCGCGTCAGGTGCCAGATCAGCCAGGCGATCGAGTTCGCCCCCTTGTCGGGGCGCGCGTGCAGGGCGTCCAGGGACATGCCCTCGACGGCCTCGTGCACGGTCTCCTGGATCCTGCCGAAGGCGTCGGCGAGCAGGTCTGCGCTCTTCATACGTGCTCCCTCGTGCTCCCTCGGTCTCCTGCGCCGGGCGGCCCCCCGGTGCCACTCAGCCCACGCTAGGCGTGCCGCCCCGCCACGGCCACCAGACACTCCAGCACCCGGCGCGGCGGCTGACTCGCGGCACCGTGCGGGCGGCGGCACACGCCCCGGCTCCGCCCTTGCCTCCGCGGAGGTACGCGGTCGCGCGGCTCAGCCTCGCGAGCTCCACCGGCGGCCCTGTGCCTCGTGCCGCCGGTGGCCCTTCCGGTCGCCTTCGTCCGCCTGGGTGAGTCCCCCGGCCCGCCGAACTCGTGGGCGTCGTCCTGATCGACCGCGGGCGGCCGGCGGCGCCGGGGGCCGGCCGGACCGCGCGTCAGCGGATCGCCAGGACCAGGGTCACGACGTAGTGCTCCTCCATCATTCCGTCCGGGAAGTGCCGCAACAGGCGCTCTCGTTCGGCGGCGAGGAAGACCCGGGCACGTTCCTCGCCGAGCACCAGGAACGCCGACTGGGTGCCGATGTTCGCCAGATGCACCTCGACGGGCACCCGCCGGGACCACGGCAGCCGGTGCTCGGCGAACCCCGGCCCGTCCGGCAGCCGCCCCGAGCGGGGATGCGACAGCGGCCCGAAGAACCCGCCCAGCCGCTCCTGCTCGGCGGCGATCCACGGCACCGAGACGTCGGGGTCGTTGCGCCACAGCGCGAACGCGCCGCCCGGCCGGAGCACTCGCAGGGCCTCCGGAACCGACCGCCGCGGATCGGTCCAGTGCCACGCCTGGGCGTAGGTCACGAAGTCGAAGGCGCCGGAGGCCAGCGGCAGCCGGTCGCCGTCCCCACGCACCAGGCAGACGTCCGGCAGGTCACGGCGCAGCTCCGCGGCCATGCCGTCGCCGGGTTCCACGGCCACGACCCGGGCGCCGCGCTCGTGCAGCAGCGCCGTGGCGATACCCGTCCCCGCGCCCACGTCGGCGACCAGGGCACCGCGCAGCCGGTGCCCCGCGAGCTCCTCGACGGCATCGAGGAGGGCCGGCGGGTAGGAGGGACGGTTCGCGGCGTACCGTCCGGCTGCCCGGTCGAAGGAGCGGGAGCGAGGTGAACTGGTCATGCCCCCATGATCCTCCGCCCCGGCCGGCCGCAGGGCGCGGTCCCGTGCGGGTCCGCGGCCGGCCGGTCAGTCCCAGCGTCCGGATCCGTGGGCCGCGGCACCCGCGGCGGGCCGGATCCACCGCGTGGCCAGGAACGCGAGGCAGCTGACGGCGGCGATGAGCAGACCGGGACCGATGCCGCCGCCGCTGCCGATCGCGCCCAGCGCGGTCGGATCGCTCGCGGTGCCCGGGTAGACCGGCGCGCCACCCGGAGCCGTCGGCGCCCCGGGCGCCCCGGGAGCCGCCTGCCGCGCGCCCTGGCCGTTGCCGGAGCCGCCGGAACCGCCCCCCGAGCCGCCGCCCGCCTCACGGGTGGGGGAGCCGGCGAAGGCGGGCGGTGCCGCGCCCGGCGCGTCCGCACCGGCGGGCGGCGCCGGGGCGTCACCGCTGTCCGTGGCGCGCGGCAGGCTCACACCGAGCGCCGCCATCGCCGTGGTCACCGGCTGGAAGAACGTGATCCCGCCGGCGGTGCAGTCGCCGCTGCCGCCCGAGGTGATCCCGAGCGCGAAGCCCTGGGCGAACAGCGGGCCGCCGCTGTCGCCGGGCTCGGCGCACACGGAGGTCTGTATGAGACCGCTGACCGTGCCCTCGGGGTAGTTGACCGTCGCGTTCAGCCCGGTGACCTGACCGGAGTGCAGCCCGGAGGTGCTGCCGCTGCGGAAGACCTCCTGCCCCACGAACGGGTCGGCCGCGCCCGTGATCCGCGCCACGCGTCCGGCGCCGACCCCGACGACGCTGCTGTGGTCGGAACCGTCGTTCTGGTACTGGACGAGCGAGAAGTCACCGCCGGGGAAGGAGGTCGAGACGGTGGTGCCGACGGGGTTGGTCCCCTGGTTGTCGGCGAACCAGCCGGTGCCCGGCGGGCCGCAGTGGCCGGCCGTCAGGATGAAGTCCGTCGTGCCGTTGGTGACGTTGAAGCCCGCGGAGCAGCGACTGCCCCGGGTCAGGATCGGCGCGGCGCCCGCGGTCCTGGTCGTGAAGGAGGCCTCGGTGCGCTCCATGCGCACCTGCCCGCCGATGCCGTCCGCCACGGACCGCAGCCGTGCCCACCACTCGGCGGAGACCGTACTGTCGGCCAGCACGACGACCTCGTTGGACACCGGGTCGACCGACCATGCCGTGCCCGGTACGCGCGGGGCCTCGCGCAGCCGCCCGGCCGCGTTCCGCAGGTCGCGCATGCTGTAGCGGACGACCTTTGCCCGGGCGCCCGCCCGGGCGACCTCGGCCGCGGTGTCCTCGTCGGTCACGGCGACCACCGGGCGGCCCTCGTCGTCCACCCAGCTCCCGCCCGTCCGGACGTCGCCGAGGCGCGCCGCCAGATCTCTGGCCAGGCCCGCCGCGTCCGTCGCGCCCTGCGCGCCGGCCGGGGCGTCCAGGACCTGGCTGCCGCCCCTGGTCCGCGTGCCGTCGGGGGCCGCCCCGAAGGCCTGCGACATCATCACTCCGCCGCAGACGACTCCCGCGACGGCCACGAGTCGCAGCGCGCGCTGCACCTGACGCCGTGTGCGCCTCACCGTGCCCCCAATATCCGCTTCCGTACTGCAGGTCACCGGCATGGACTGCCGCGGGTCCCGAGTGGGGACCCGGCCTTCCATACGTGCGGGGGAGCCGCCGCGCTCACCGCGCGCCGGCGACGATCCACACGCGTGGAGGTGCCCGGGCCGGCGCAGCGCCCTATCGTGGCCTGGTCGCCGGTGCCGGCGACCAGGCGAGGCATCAGGGGACGACATAGGTGGTCAGTTCGAGGCGGTCGTCGAGGTCGGCCGTCCCGTCGCGGAGGTCCTCGCCTTCCTCGCCGACGGGCGCAACGCCCCCAAGTTCAGCCCGCGGGGGCAGGAGATCGTGCGCACGCCGGACGCCCCGACCGCGGTCGGCACGGTGGTCGCCGGCACCGTGAAGGATGCCGGGATGAAGTCCCACCGGGAGTTCGGTGTCACCGAGTCCGACCCGCCCAACCGGATCCGCTGGACCGAGCAGTCGAAGAACCCGGTCACCGCCGAGGGCGGCTACGACCTGCAGCCCGTCTCCGAGACCACCACCCGGGTGCGGAGCTTCGACCATCTGGAGGGGCACGGGCTCGGGAAGCTCCTGGCGGGCCTGGCCCTGAGCGCCGCGCGCAAGGACGCCCCGGCGTTCGGGCTGCGGATCAAGGCCGCCGTCGAGGCCTCCTGACCCCCGGGTCCCACCAGGCCGCAGGCCCGTGCCGCCGTCGCGGCAGGGGTCACCCGGGTCCGCCGCCGACAGCAGACCCGGGTGACGTACTCGGTGGCCGCGCCCGCCGCTGCCGGGCGGCGTGGCGGCTCAGTAGCGCAGCACCGCCGCGATCCGGTCGTGCTCCGCGAGGCTGTCCGGCGCCACGAAGTGGACCTCGGCGCCCTTGTCGAGAGCGGTCTCCACCAGTTCGTCCACGATGTCCTCGCGGATGCCGTCCTCGAAGCCGCCCGCCTCCGGGCCGTCGCCGTCCACCGGGGTGAGGTGACCGTCGCTCAGCCGCACCGCGCGCTGGAAGTCCTCCTCGACCACGACGAGTTCGGCGCGGCCCTCGCACACGGACTCCCACACCTCGTCCAGCCCGGCCGCGAAGATCCTGCGGCTGCGGGCGTCCACCAGCCTGCGGCCGATGCGTTCCGCCTCCCGCTCGGCGAACTCCTTCTGCGCCGGGGCGAGTTCCTGGAGCAGCGTCTGCGCGGGGCCGTTCGCCAGACCGCCCTTGTGCACGACGGCCACCGCGGCGTCGGCGGCGGTGCCGACCTCCTTGAGCAGGGCGACCGCGTCCGGCAGCCCGACCAGGTACAGCGGCCGGCCGTCGGCGGCGAGGAGCGAGGCGAGGGCGCTGTCGACCGACCGCAGGAAGCGCCGCGTCTCCTCGTCCCGGAAGGTGCTCGGGTGGTCGCCGACCTGCTCCTGCCGCTCGGGGTCCCACTGCACGGGGTCCGGCTCCAGGGGGAAGCCCTGCGCCTCCTGGGGATGCAGCGTCTGGCCGCTGCCGCTCCACAGGGTGGCCCGGTCGGCCGCCACCGTGACCACCCAGTACGGGCGGGCCCTGGCCTTCGCGGCGACCAGGTTGCGGGTGAGGAAGCTGTCGCTGAGCACCACGCGCTCCGGGACGGCCCGGGGCAGGGTCCAGATCTGGTGGTCCCGCTCCGTGGCGTACATGACGAGCCCGTCCAGCGAGTAGCGCAGGTCGACTTCGGCCGCGGCGGCCTTGAGTTGCGTCTTGATGGCCATCCGGGCCCGGCGGGACGCCTCGGGATCGTGCTCGATCCGGCGCTCGGCCTCCGCGAGAAGATTGCGCAGCCGTACGGCGTCCTGGGCGTTGTCCGGTTCGCGCCGGTGCGTCGGCATGGTCAGCGACACCGCCGGATACGGCCTGGTCGCGCGCAGTTCTCGCAGGGTCCCGGCCGTCAGGGCATAGGTTTCCATGATCGCCTCCCTGAGAGGTCCGCGGTTGCTCCCCGCGGACGGGGGCACCCCACACCCCGAGCGTCGCACACCAGGCGGGCCGCCGCCTGCCGGGGAAGGCGGCCCGGAGGCGCGGCGTTCAGGCGTGGTTGCGGTGGTGCGCGCCGAAGCCGGAGTCCCAGGCCCACATGTGGGTGCAGCCGGGGCACTGCAGATGCAGCACGGGCCCCTTGTTCGACAGCAAGTAGCGCCAGTGGTCGGGGCAGTTGCGGCCCTCGGCGCAGGTGGCGCACTCCCGGTGGTCCGCACAGCGCGGGCAGGGCACCCACGCCCGCCGGCCGGGGTCGGCCGTGGGGTCAATCGGAAGCAGCACCGTCGTCCTCCCCGGGCTCGGCACGGGGCGGCAGCACACCGGCTGCCACGAGCGTGCGGTACACCGCCTCCTGCTCCTCGTCGAGGCCGGAGTAGAGCAGCCGGTACGCGGCCTCCTCCTCGTGGAGCACTGCCACCGGGTCCCAGTCCTCGCCGAGGGCGGCGAGGACCTCGGCCCCGCGACGGGTCTCGTGGTCGGTGAAGTCGAGCTCGAACGCCTGGAGGCGGTCCGGGGTGTCGTCGTCGTTCATGTCGCCCGCTCCCGGGGCAATCGGGGATGAATCCACTCTGTGTAACAAAGTGCCGTGCCCGGGGGAAAGCTTTCCCGGCCCGATGTGACGAAGCGCATGCGGCTCCGCCGCTGGTCAGGGACGTACCAGCGGCGGAGCGCCAGGGGGCCGGGGCCCGGCCGGGTGGCCCGGGCCCCGGTCAGGAGCGCCGGGCGGCCTTGCGGCGGACCGTTCCCAAGAACAGGAACGGCCTGCGGGGGGCCGCCTGCGTGGCCTTGGTCCGCTTCGTGGCCGTACCGGCCCTGGCGGCCTTCGCGGCCGTGCGACTTCGGGGTGTCCTGAACGCCTTCGCGATCCCGGACGTCCTCGCGCCGCCCGCGGGCTTCGCCTCCGGGGCGTGGCCCGGGGCCGCCGGGCGGACCTGGTGCACGACCCGGCCGAGGCGGCGCCCGAAGAGCAGGTAGCCCAGCAGGGCACCCGCGGTGTTCATGATCACGTCATCGACGTCGAAGGCGCGACCCTGCACCACGGCCCCCTGCGCCAGTTCCACGAGGATCATCACCAGGCCGGTCGTCACCACCACGCGCAGCGCACCGCGCGCCTTCGGCGCCAGCACCGGGAGCAGCACACCGAAGGGCATGCCCAGCAGCACGTTCCCACCGACCTGCCGCACCGCGCCGGCCACCGTGTACCGCTCGTAGTACCGGCGCAGCGAGGCTCCGGGCTGCAGGTTCGCGTGCGCGAGCCCCTCCGAGGCGTACGACGGCGCAAGCGTCGCCCGGGCCAGTACCGCACCGAACACGACCATCGCCGCGAAGGCCAGCGCCATCGCCGCCCAGCGGGCCAACGAGGCCGGCCATGTCCGGCGCCCCGATTCCCGTGAATCCGGCGTACGCCCGCGCACCACCAACCGAACCACGGACTTCCCCCTCCTCTGGTCTGTTCCGGTCAAGGTCTCCCCGTGTCACAGACCGGATACCCCGAGTGCCGCCCGGGATGCCGGGTGAGCGCCCCGCCGCGTCGGTCAACTCGGGGGCGCCGCCTGCCGGGAAGGGGGCGACGGCGCAGAGGACGAGGAACCGCCCGCTCGCCCGGCCGCAGGCACCAGGGCCGGCGACCGGGTGATCGCCAGGACGGCCGCGTCGTCGCCGAGGCTGCCGCCCGCGTAGGCGAGGAGGTCGGCGCACAGGCGCTCCACCAGCGCCTCGGGATCTTCGGCCGGCTGCCCGGCGAGCCGCCCGGCCAAGGGGTAGAAGGTTCCGGCCACGTCGCGTGCCTCGACGACTCCGTCGGTGTACAGCAACAAGGTGTCGCCTGGCTCGAAGGTGAACGTGCCCACCGTGGGCTCCCCGCCGGCGAACTGCGACAGCCGCAGCGGCGGCGCGGGCGCGGGCATCTCGAGCGGGGTCACGCGCCCGTCGTGGAGCCGCAGCGGCGGGGGATGACCACAGGTGACGAGGTAGACCACCGGCTCGTCGTCCGGGATGTCGGCGACGACCGCGGTGACGAAGGACTCCACCTCGTCCTCGGTCGGCTCGTCCTCCGCGGCGGGGTCGGTGAGCTCGGAGGAGATGGCCTGCTCCAGCCACAGGACCAGGGCCGGCAGGTCGGCCTGCCGGTGGGCCACGGCGCGGAAGGCGCCCAGAGTCAGCGCGGCCTCGTTCACCGCCTCCATGCCCTTGCCGCGGACGTCGCCCACGATCACCCGGGTCCCGGTGTCCGTGCGCACGGCCGCGTACAGGTCCCCTCCGATCTGCGCCTCCTCCTCCGCGGCGAGGTAGACCGAGGCGATACGCAGCGTCCCGATGCGCCGGGGGATGGGCCGCAGCAGCACCCGCTGCGCGGTCTCGGCCACCGAGCGCAGCCGGGTGACCTGCTGCTCGTGCTTCACCCGCAGATGGGCGAAGAAGGTCGCCAGCACCGACATCAGGGCCAGCGTGGCGACCTGCGCGGAGTGGTTCAGGTCCAGGGGCGTCGTGCGCATCCCCGCCACGACGATCTGCGCGACCACCGCCACCCCGCCGACGATCGCGGTCGTCCTGGTACTCGCGAACGACGCGGTGATCGCGGGGGCGGCCACCAGGAACGGCCCCAGATGGACGTCCGGCGGGGACATGATGTCCACGACGGTGACCAGCAGGATCAGCGTGAGCATGGCGGCCACCAGCAGATACCCGGGCCGCCACGACTTCCCCCACCGTTCCAGGCGTCGTGCAACGTCCATGACTCTTGGATACACCCGCGTCCGCGGCCCTGCCCGCCCGTGCCGCCCCGCCTCAGGAGCGCCACTTCTCCCGTACCAGCACCTCCCGGATGGGCCAGTCGGTCCCGGTGTGCCGCAAGCCGGAGGGGTAGCGGCCGCCGCACACGAAGTCCGGGGTGGTCGGGCCCGTCCCCGAGTCGTCCAGTGCATTGACGTGGTCGGCGTGCGCCACCGCGGACGGCGGGCCGAGGGCGATCCGGCGGTTCACGATCAGGTGCCGCCGCACGGGAGAACAGGCGCATCGTCGAGGCGAGCCGTCCGGCGATCTCGGCGGCGGGACCGGCGATGCCGCCCGCGGAGATGCAGTCGGTCCGGCCCTCAGGGGCGAAGAGCGCGACGTACGCCGTCCGGTCGCCGTCGTCGACGACCGCCGCGTAGCCACTGATCGGCTCGTCGACGGCCGACCGGTCCAGCAGGTTCTCCCGCTCCGTTCGCGTCGTCATCGGCACCGTGTCGGGCGGGAGACGCTTGCGGCTACGTCATTCGGGCAGCGGGATGCGCATGCTCACCGAGCCCCGCAGGTCCAGCCACGCGGCGGACGGCCCACGGACCAGCCGCAGGATCACGGTGTCGCAGCCGGGACAACGCGCCACCAGTCCGGGGGCGTGGTCGTACACCCGCAGCGAGGCCACCGGCCCGGTCCGCCCGCAGCCCACGCAGCGGCCCTCGGCGGCCGTCATGTCCACCGCGAAGATCTCCCGGAGCGGTCCCGCCAGCGCGTTGCCGTCGGTGTACGCGTCCGTGCCCTGTGCGCTCATCCCAGCCTCCCGTCGGCCCGGCCGTCCCGCCGTCACCCACCCTACGCAGCCGCCGCCCGCCCCGCCCGCCGGATCTCGTGTCGCCGAACGCCCGCCGCTTCCCCAACGGGAGCGGCGTTCTGCTGCAGCTCGTCGTCGGCTGGCTCACTGGCTCGCGCGGCAAGAGCGGCGGCTCGCTCCCCCTCACGCTCTCCGCACGGCGGAGACGCAGGTCAGCCCCAGGATTCTCCGTCGCTCTCCGGTCGCGGGGAGCGACGCGGAGACCGGCGGCGGCCATATCCCGGACGGCGAGCACGTCATCGCACCTCAGCGGATGAGGGCGGCGACCCCTTCGACGGCTGCCTTCGCGGCCGCTGCACCCCGGCGCGGGGTCCGGCGAGCGCGGCCGCGAGCGGCCCGCTCGCGCGGAGACCCCGCACATCCTGTCAGCGACGGCCTTCCCTGACGCCTCGCTCGTAGACGTGCCGGGCGCGTTCGCGGCCGAAGACGATGTTCTTGATGGTCATGGGCGTGGCCGTGGCGCAGTCGGCGGGATTGTTGTCTTTGCGTGCCATGGCGGTGGCGATCCAGAGGCCGCCGCCGCGGTGCCAGCCCCGGATGGTGAGGTAGTCACCCCAGTCCCCCTCCTGCGGTGTCTGCGATTCGCTGGGGCAGGCGTTGCCCTTGCCAGGGAGGAAGTAGTCGACGGCCGGCGGGAAGGGGGTGATGTCGTCGAAGACGGCGATCGCCGCGCCGGGGAAGTAGTGACGGTTTCCCGTGCCGCCGCCGAAGGTGTCGATGTAGCCGATGTTCCCGCGCTCGTCCGGGGCGATCGCCGGATAGGCGTGGCCGATGCCGCGGCTGTACACGTCGTGGCTGGGACCGACCCTCAGGCCGGACTCGCGGACGGTGGTGATCCTGACGTACGGGAAGGGGCGTCGTGTGCCGTATTGCTGTGCCACCCACGCGAACCACAGGTAGCCGCGGGCGCGTGCCGCGAACACGCCGCCGGACGTGGTTTCGACGCACCAGTTGGTGACCACCCGGTCCTGGCTGCTGCAGTCACCGCCCATCCCGGGCACCTGCCAGGTCATGTAGCGGAAGGGCGGGACGGCCCGGTCCACGGTGGTCACCCACCGGGACTTCTCCGGCCAGACCAGCAGGCGCAGCCGGCGGCCCTTGCCCTCCGGCAGGGCGGTGGCCGCCGCGTAGGCGATGTCGGTGATGCCCTGGGGGACCCGCAGTTCCCCGTCCTCCTGGTATCCGGGACCCCCGATGGTGTCGGTGCGGGTGATCGCGTCGTAGTGCGCCGGTCGCCCCGCGGCCAGGTCCGCGCGGGAGACCCGCAGCAACGCGGCGGCCAGGACGTCGTAGTCCTTGGTGCCGTCGTGGAATCTGATGACGCGGGTGGTCAGGTACAGGTAGCGGCGGCCGATCACGATGTCGTTGTAGTCGAGGTTCAGGTCGTCGGACCAGCCGAAGGTGGCCGGGGTGATCGTGTACGGGCGCCAGTTGACGAAATCCCCGATCGCGGAGTTCGCGAGGACCAGGTGGCCACCGCCCGGAGCATTGTCGAGGGCAGGCATGTACTGCAGCACCCAGTGCTGCCGGTGGTAGCGGTGGTCGGCCTTGGTGACCTGGTCGCAGCAGAAGTGCGGGCCGAAGATGGTGAACGGGTCCAGTCCGTGCCAGATTCTGCCGTTGTCGCGGGAGAACTCGGCGTGCATGTTGGCGGTGGCGAAGATGTCCCGGCGCGACTGGTCCGTGCTGGGCTCCGGTTTCGAGTACTCGACACCGGTCGTCACGGGAACAGTTGTGTCGCGGAACAGCGTCAGCCGCTTGGGGTCCGTGGGCGGTGGAGCCGGGTTGTGGTCCGGGTCCGGCACCGGCGGCCCCAGCCGCGGGGACACATCCGGCACCAGGACCGGACCCGGGGCGACGGGCCCTGGTCGCCGCCGTGGGTGGCCCAGCCGGCCCGGCGTGCGCCGGGCACGGGGAGCCGGGGCCGGAGGACCGGTCCACGCGTGCACCACGGGCCCCGGCCGCAGCAGCCCTGTCAGGGCACGTTGCGGCCCCGGTGTCGACCACTGCTGCGCCCCGCCCACCGATGGTGCGGCTCCAGCCGCGGAACTCCCGGAACCGACAGCGGCGATATCGGAGAGCAGCAACACGGTCGTCAGGAAGGCGAGCCAGACCCGCCCCCGGCCTCTGGCGCGCGAAGCACCGTGAATATTTGTCATATTTTTCACAAAAGGTAATATCATGGCCATTTGCGAGGCGAGCAACCGACGGGCCGGGAGAGTCCGCCGATTGGCCCACCACGAATCGCCGAGGCAGGTCACGGATGTCGCCGGCCGCCGCCCCAGGGGCTTGGTATGTGCAAATCGCCTGGGCAATACGGCGATTTCGAGACCTCGTGGTGCGGCCGGGGAGGGCGGCGCCCCGTGGACTCGGACTCCTGACAGGCTGGGAGGATGGCGCCGTGGCAGGTGGTTTCACCTACGAGCAGGTCGGGGTGACCGGACCGGCGGGCCCACGCCGCCGGGGTTCCACCGCCTGCACGAGCGGATCCGGCTCGGCGAGGGCCCCGAGGTGTTGGCCGCGGCCGGACGGGCGCTGATGGGGTGGCGGATGCACCGGGCGACCGGACTGCGGGTGCCCGCCGGCACCCTCCTACAGCGGCGGCGCCGAGGCCCCGAACGGCTCACCCCTGCCTGCGCGGGGAGGACCTGATGCGACCCACGGACCTGCTCGAAGCATTCGGCTCAGCTTGACGTTTAACCTCGCTGCGCCTTGTGTTCCTTGATCGACTCGGCGCGTTTGACGGTCTTGCCGACGTCGTGACGCTTGGCGCGGTGCTTGTTCTTCGAGCCAGGTGGTCGTCCGGGGCCGGCCCGTGTGGGTTTCGGTGCGGCCGCAGGATGGGCCGCCGTCGCTCGGAGGTTGCGAAACCCGCGGCGGACGCGGGCTGGGGTGATGCGACGGGGTTCGGTGCGTCGTTCCCAGGGCCGGCGTAGGTCCTCGGTGAGGGGTCGGGCGAGGCGGAGCTGGGTGTGAGCGGCGACGATGAGCCAGGTCCACAGGTCGGCGGTATCCGAGTGGCGGATCTTCGGGGCGGTCCAGCCGAGGGTTTGCTTCATCAGTCGGAAGGTGTGCTCGAGGTCGAAACGACGGAGGAACGACTGCCACCAGCGGTCCGCTTCCGCGGGTGTGGCGTCGGTAGCCGAGACCCACAGCCAGACGGGTTTCGGCTCGCGGTCGCCTGGCAGGTACTCGACCTCCAGGCGAAGCAACGTGCCGTGCAGGATGGGTAGTTCCTCGTCAGCGTGGTTGAGCCAAGGACCGCGGTGGGTGAGTCTGGGGTGCATCCTGTTCCAAGCCGTCGCTTTTGCTTTGCCGTAGCGGGTGGTGTCCGTGGATGTGGTGATGTCGGGCTGGTGCCAGGTGTCGGGCTTGGCGAAGGTCAGGACGCCGCCGTGCCTGCGGGGTCGCCCGCCTTTCGGTCCTACCCGGGCGGGGCCCGGATCGCGGAGCATGACGCGGTCCGAGCGCAGGCGCCCGACCAGGACGACCGGCAGGTCTGTCAGGGCGTGGGAGAGGTAGGCGACGTCATAGCCGCTGTCCATGACGATCAGGATGTCGGGGTCGCCCGGCCGCCAGTGCCCGACAGCCATCAATCGGCCGACGACTTCTCGGAGTTGGCTGGCGGTGACCTGGGTGGCGTCGTCCGCTTGGCCCAGACGGACCGCGTCCAGGAGAGCGACCCAGGAGGTGCGGCCGGTCTCCAGGGCGGCGACAAAGGAGTAGGGCCAGCCGGGAATGAACTGGTCGGTGCTGCGGTCTCCGCGTCCGTAGACGTGGCAGAACAGCCGGTCGTCGCTGGTGGGCGCGTCGGGTCGCAGCCAGTGCGACACATCCACTGCAAGCACGATCCGCCCGTCGGCCGCCCTCGGCAGCGGAAGGCCTGCCAGGGCGCGGCGTAGTCGTGTCGGCTCGATCCAGCCCCGGTCCAGGGCCGCGTACAGGGCACCGTGCCCGCGCTGGTGCTCGGCGGCCAGCGACAGTTCGACCAGGGTCTTCACCGGCCCGTCCGCACACAGCACCGCATCGGTGAGCTCGAAGAGCGTGTCCGCACGGGCGTACAAGCAGTCGTAGAACTCGACCCGAAAGCGGGACAACACGTCCAACGCTTCACGTCCGGGCACATCGACGGGCAGACTCATGGGCAGCGGCCGTTCTCTCGCATTTCGTGACTCGACATCTCGAAGCGTGGAGAACGGCCGTTCCTGCTGTCCCAGGAAGAACCACAGGTCAGCAGGACGGGTGACCTGCGAGGTTAAACGTCAAGCTCAGAAGCTGTTTCACATCTTCACCGTGCGTAAGTAGTACTGGTGAGCGCGAAGCGGGACGCCGCGAACCTCCGCACCCGAGGGTGTGACGACGAAGCTGCTGCCGCGCACATGTACCACCGCCGCGAAGCAGGCCTCATCATCGACCAGATCATCGTGCCGCCCCGCAGTGATCAGCCAGCCTGACCAAGACCCAGCCGCAACCCGGACAAAAATCCACCCCCGGTCCTCTGACGCTGACGGCTTGGTTCTCACCCGACCCGACCCGACCCGACCCGCACCGGCCGGACGCCGCGATCGCCCGCGCTTGGCAACGCCTGGAGCACACGCAGGGCCGATTACGGATCAACGACCCAGCCTGCGAACTGGATGTCAGCCGGAGCTACCTGAACAGGCGGTTCAACGAGTAGATCGGCCTCTCGCCAAAGGCGATGGCCGAGCAATGCTCAAGACCTGTGGATCGGTCCGGGAGGGTACGCGGAGGGCGTACCTTCCCGAATGATCCTGTGATGGTCACCGAGTAGGCCCGCGTTCGTAGCGCGGGTCGGAAAGCGGCTCGGCGGCCGGGCTGTCGCCGGCCACCGTGACCCGGCTGACGAAGCAGCGGAGCGACGACCACACCGCCTTCCAACAGCGCGACCTGGCCGAGTCCGAGTATGTATACGTGTGGGCGGACGGAGTGCACCCCAAGGTCCGGCTCGGGCCGGCGCACTCCTGCGTCCTGGTATTGATGGGCGTGCGCCTGGACGGCACCAAGGAGCTCATCGCGCTGGCCGAGGGGCTACGCGAGTCCACCGAGTCGTGGGCTGACCTGCTGCGCGACTGCCGCCGCCGGGGCACGCGCGATCCCGAGTTGGTGGTCGGCGACGGCGCGATGGGCCTTTGGCAGGCCCTGGCCGAGGTGTTCCCGGCTGCCGCTCGTTCAGATGAGGCAGCAACACCGTGAAACGGCGGCCGAGTTGGGGCAGCATCTCCTCCGTGATCGCCATATCAGGCCAACGAGTTGCTGATCGCAAAGCAATAGGTTGATTCTTGACGGCTTCGACAAGGCCCGGAACGTCACGAACGCCCTGCCGAAGTCCGCACAGCCGGGCGCGACGAAGGCGATGCAGGAGATCTACAACGCCGAGGACCGCGCCCACGCCGAGAAGGCAATCAAGGCGTTTGCGAAGACCTACGGCACCAAGTGGCCCAAGGCCGTCGCGAAGATCACCGACGCCGAGGAACTACTGGCGTTCTACGACTTCCCCGCCGAACACTGGAGCCACCTGCGGACCACGAACCCCATCGAATCGACGTTCTCCACTGTCAAGCTCCGCACCAAGGTCACCCGCGGCGCCGGCAGTCCGGCCGCCGCCCTCGCCATGGTGTTCAAGCTCGTCGAGTCCGCGCAGGAACGCTGGCGCGCGATCACCGGTGCCCGCCTCGTCGCTCTCGTCCGCTCCGGCGCCAGGTTCGAGAACGGCGTCCTCGTCGAACGTGAGGAGACGGCAGCAGTCTGACACACAGTGACCGGCCATAGGATGCGCTCGTATCACCGAGACGGGGACAGTGGCAGACCATGGACAACGGCACCCGCAGCGAACTCCTGAGCCGCCTGGCCGAGACGATTGAGTCCGTCACGGTCGGGCATCCGGTGCGCGTGGCCATCGACGGGCCGCCTGCCGCTGGCAAGACGACCCTGGCCGACGAACTTGCCGTTGTCCTGCGCGCACAGGGCCGCGAAGTCATCCGCGCGACGATCGAGGGCTTCCTGTTCCCCAAGGCGCAGCGCTATCAGCGCGGCGAGTACTCGCCCGAGGGCTGCTACTTCGACAGCCACGATCACGACACGATGTGCCAGGTCCTGCTCGACCCGCTGGGCCCAACCGGTGACCGAAAGTTTCAGCAGGCGGTCTACGACCGAGGCACCGACACCGCACTGTCTCTCCCCATCACCGAAGCACCCGCGGACGCCGTGCTGCTTTTCGACGGCGTCTTCCTCTTGCGCCCGGAGCTGGCTGGCCGTTGGGACCTCAGCATCTTCGTGTCTGTCACGTTCGAACGGACGCTAGATCGCGCCCAGACCCGAGGCGAGGCGCTGGCCGGATCCGCGGCCAGCACAGCCGAGATCGAGCGGGCCTGGCACAACCGTTACATCCCCTCCCAGCAGCTTTACTTGGCCACGGCCCGCCCAACAGACCACGCCGACATCATCGTCCACAACGATGAACTCCAGCGGCCGGCCTGGGAAATCCGATCGGGCTGATCAGATCCACAGAATTTGACAATTACTCGCGATGGCCCACGTCCTGCGCCCTGCTCACCTCGACCGACTCCCGGCTCAGCCTGATCAGCGAGGCATACGGCTACAGCGACCAGGCCCACCTCGACCGGGAACTCCGCGCGCCGGCCGGATGCACGCCGACGGAGCCCGGCGGGTCGCCGGTCCGGATGTAGGGGCTCAGTCCTCGCCTTCCGCGTCGTCCTCGTCGACTTAGATTGGTTCATTGATCCGTTCGAGGCTCTCCTCGTATCGCCGCGTTCGCGGATCGCTCACCCCGAATATCCGCTGGGCCCGCTCCAGGGTGTCCTCTGCCAGAACCCCCGCGTGCGCGTATCGCTTGAGCGCCCGCAAGGTGAGGGCCAGGTCGCCCGCGACGCTGAGTGTGTCCTGGTGATTGGCGCCGAGGATGTTCCTGTATCTGCGCAACAGGTCCTGTTGCTGCAGCAGCGCCTCGTCGTATCGCCCGCGTCTGAAAAACAGTCCGGCCTGGTTGCCCCGCAGCCGCAGTACGTCGGGATGATCTGGCCCCAGGACTCGATCGCCCCGTTCGATGGCCGACTCGTAGAGAACCTCCGCCCTCTCGAATTCGTCTTCGCCGAACGTGACCAGGCAGCCGGCGAGGTTGCCGGTGGCGACAATGGTGCGCTGATGCTCCAGCCCGAGCACCCGTTCGCGCCGGTCGACCACGTCCTCCCAGAGGGCCCGGGCACGGCCGTGATCACCGGAGGCGAACACGTTCCCGGCGAACCGGTCGTTCAGCGCGATGAAGTCCGGATCATCGGGATCCCGGAAGCCGTCCCACACGCTCTTGACGAACCATCCGGCGGTGAGCCCGGCCAGATGGTCACCGCCCAGATACGTGTAGCGGAGAATTCCGGGAACGATGGCACGGAAGGTCTCGGACTGCGCCCCGAGCCGCACGGCCGACCCGCCGAGCATGCCGAGGGCACCCACCGCCAGCTTGAAGGATCCCCAGTGCGCCCGGTCGTCCGGATCCAGGCGCGAGAGGTATCCGTGGATCGCCAGGAAATCGTGAAGCTGCTCCTGGCCCGCGCCGTCGACGACGTCGGCCCGGAGAGCGTCCGCGACGCTGGGCAGGGCCCGGAGACAGGCTCGTAGTCTCTCGTTAGGCGGAGCCGCGAGCATCCCGAACCCGATCGCCGGCTCCGATCGGATGAACTGCAAGAGTTCTTCGAGGCGCGGTAGAAGCAGGCGGTTGTCGGTGTAGACGTGGATCTCGTCGCCCTCCTCCATGCTTTGCTTGAGTTCCTCCAGTCCGTCGAGTGTCGCCGGATCCACGGAGGTTCCGTCGAGCATGATCGACGACGCTGTCCGCCAGTCAGGGTCCCTGTGCAGGCGCCCCCGGGCCTGGTCGATCAGGATCTCGATCGTCTGATTGATCGCCCAGGTGAACTTGAGGCCGAGATCGGTGTCTGCCATCCGGAGCCTGAAGCCGAGATCTCCTACGAACTCCGGGCGGGTCTTCTCCAGGTTCTCGGCGACGGCACGCCCGTGGTTGCAGATCTGCAGGGCCGTTTCGAGATCCTGTCCCGCCGCGCAGCGAAACCTGATCGCCGTCTCATACGCTCTCAGGAGAGGGCGGAGGTACCGCTCCTCGCCGTCCTCGACGAGCTCCTCGTAGACCGCGACGGTCCTGGAGATCGCGGTGACCGCGTCGTCCATTCTGCCGAGGACGTAATAGCTCACGGCGAGTCCGTCGGTCTGGGCCGCCAGTTCGCTGAGGGAGGCGGCCCTGTCCTGGTCCACGAGTTCCTCGGCGAGAAAAGCGCTGTACTGGTGCAGCATGAGGGACTCGTTCGGCTCATCGTTGCGGGCGAGGGCGTCGGCGAGCCCTGCCGTGATCTGGGTCATGTACGGCAGATAGGCCTTGTACGCCTTGTAGCCCCAGTGAGCCAGCTCCTCGTAGCCCTGGAAGGCCTGGCGAGACACGGTGAGAGCCTCGGGCGCGCGCTTCGCCCTGCGCAACTCAGCGCTGTATTGTCCCTGCGCAAGCGACAGGAAGTGGAGGTGCTTCCCGCGGTTTTCGGCGGCGAGTTCCGTCAGGTAGCCCACCGCGCGTTCGGCCGTGCGCAGGGCTTCTTCGTATTCGTCGGCGGCCGCGAGAGCGCCGGCCAGATTGTGCAGCGCGGCCGCCAATGTTTCCCGCCAGTCTCCTCGGCCGGATTTGACCGCGCGCTCGAGGTAGGCGATTCCGCTCCTGACGGCGTCCAGAGCCCTGGTCGCCTCGCCGAGATAGCGCAGGCGGTTACCGTAGTTCAGGTAAACGGCATACACGTCCTCGGGTTCACCCGAGGCGGCGCGGTAAGCCACACCCCGAGCCGCGAGCGCGGCCCCGAGCCCGTCGAGTGCCTCGTGCGGGTGCGGCACGGTGAAGTGAGCGTCGTACGCGGCCTCGTTGATGACATCCGCCCCCGTCAGGTAGGGCAGGCCGAGCGCGGCGGTCAGCTGCCGTGCCGCCCTCAGGTCCTGCCGCCCGGCGAGTTCCACGGCGACGTCCACCAGGCGCCGCAGGTGCGCCTGGAGCAGTTCCGAGAGCGATTGCGAGGCGTCGGTGTTGTCGACGAGTTGGGCGAGGGACTGCCCCAGGTGGGTTCTGAGATCGTCACTGACCTCGGGGTAGTCGTCCGCGGCGAGCGCGAGGGAGTTCAGCAGGCGCGCGAGATACGCCGGGTGCTCCGCGACCGCGCGCGATACGACGAGTCGCTCGACGAGGGCAGCGCGGCCCTCCGTGGTCGCGAGCAGGTGAGAGGCGATCAGATCTGGTTCGATGGGCGCGAGCAGGGTGCCTGGGGCTCCGTCCGCGACGGCTGCGGCCGGGTAGCGCCGGTGCAGCGCGTTAGCGACGTCCGTGCGGGTCTGCTCCGGCTCGCCCTTGAAAGCGGGTGTTGATTCGAGCAGTTCCACAAGATCCTTCACGGTCGGAGCCGTGAGAGTCATGACGCAGAGCGCCTGCTTCGCCCGGCCGCGATCCGCCAGCGCGCTCGCGCCGTCCGTATGCGCCGTGCTCGACCTGGCCAGACGGTCGACTTCGACGTCGATGACCGTGTCAAGGAGCAGACGCGCCGAGTCGTCGGCGGCGGAAATGGGCACCGCCCGGCCGGAGGCCGTCAGCAACGCGGCGACGTGGACCAGCAGCGGCCGATCGTACGCGGAGATCCGCCGGACCTCTTCGGCCGGCAAATCCCGAGGGGTATCCGGTCCGCCGACGGCCTTGCTGAAGGAGCGATAAGCGGCCTCGGCGTGCCGTTCGCGGACATCCTGCTCATCGAACGCCTGGGTGGTCAGGTCGAAGGAGCCGGTGAGCAGCGAAGGGAGATCGACATTGCGGGGACGGAGCCGCCCCGGCCAGGCCTCCTCGCTGCGGGTGATGACGAGGAGCCGGATCGAGGCGCCGAGGTGACCGTCATGGAGCGCCTGCTGATAGAGGTTCTCGATGAACGTGCCCAGCATTTCGTGCTGGTGCTCGGCATAGTCGAAGACGATGAAATGCGGCGTGGCGAAGCTGTGCGTGCCGGAGAGCTTGTCGTAATCGGCGAATCCAGCCTGCCACATCGTCCGCAGGTCCCGGGTGAGCCTTCGGCAGGCCTCGGCGGCGATCCTGGACTTGCCCACCCCGGCCGGACCGGTCAGCCGTCCGATCCTGATATCCGGTCTCGGCGGCAGATCGTTCGCCCAGTCGACGATGCTGTCGAGCACCGAGCCGCTTTGGCCGTCGTTGACGAACTCGACCTGGCGGAACCGGTAGTTCACAAAGGCGAAGAGGCTCGCGTCAGAGAGCCGCGGCGGGGCACCGGACCAGCCCTCGGTGCCGAAGACCGACGGCCGCGCCGACAGATCGACGAGGGGAAGGCCCTGTAGCGGTTCGAGTGCGCTCACTGCGTGCTGCCGGGCCGCCGACAGGACTGCGGCGATCGAGACGCCGCGCAGGCGGCCGTTCCACTGAGTGGGGACGCTCGTCACGATGCCCAGCAGATGCCCGCCCGGGCCGATCACGCCCGCCCCCGAGATCCCGCCCCAGTCCTCGTCGGCCCGCGGCTTCGGGTCGATGACCTGAATCGCGATCGCCGTGTCGTCGTCGCCGACCACGGGGGCGAGGTTCACCCGCACGACGGTCGGCTTGGGCGACGTGGAGCCGGATTCGATGCCCGCGACCGGGTATCCGATGATCCTGCAGTTCTCCAGCGCCTGGACGCCGTGGTGGGTGCCTCCGCGGGCGGCGGTGCCCCTGGGCTCGTCCAGGTCCGGGACTATGAGCAGTGCGGCGTCGAGACCGTCAGCCTTCAGCGGAACGATCTCCGTGACCGCCGCCGGCGACGTGGATCCCTCCAGCCTGACCGTGAACTGCCGCGCGGGAACGCGGCCGCCGGCGTACTCGGACGCCTTCGTCACGACGTGCTGGGCGGTCAGGACGAGGCCGCGGGCGAGCAGAAACCCGCTACCGAGGAACACTCGGCCGTCGGCCGCGTCGAATCTGATTTTGGCCACTCGGGCGGCGAGGTTCTCGGCCATTTCAGTCGTTATCCGGGATCCGCACCGAGGGCGTGACCAGAAGCGGGCCCTGGTTCGCGTCGGAATCGACGAAACCGGGGTCCAGAGTGAGCGTCAATCTATGAGAGTGCGTTGACGCAGAAATTTTGCTTCCTTTGGCGACCACGAGCCAGCTGATACCCGCGTCGGCCGCGGCTTGTTTGGTCACCTCGACCGTGAGCTCAACCTCGATCGCCTTTACCTGTAATGGCATGAGCGGATCACGCTGGCCGTGAGCGACAGCGAGTTCCCTGCGAAGGCTCGCCAATACCTCACTCAGAGGAAGTCCGTCAGACATGACCGGATCGTACCGGAGACACCGCCGTCAAGCAGTGGCCAGCATCAGGACCGGTCCCCGCTGCCACAGAGCACCGATGACGGTGCCGCTGAGACCGGCCAGCAGGATCCCAGCGATGGCGGTTTTGGCGG
>NZ_JBYIQW010000031.1:0-87082 GCF_057707815.1 Actinacidiphila sp. bgisy160 | reverse complement strand
GGTGGAGCACCGCGCCGCCCGCACAGACCCCACCTCCCGACGGCCGCATCGAGCCCCGCCTCGACGCGGCCGTGCCGCACGGAGCCGCGGCGCGGACGGCGTGAACCCGCCAAAGCCACCGCGGGTGCGCGGCGCCGCGGCCGATCTGGTCTGATGGAGGAGTGATCGATGACGCACTCTTCAAGGCGGTCGAGGACACGGTGCGCACGGCCGCTGAGGCGGAGGTCGTGCCGCGCTGGCGACAGCTGGGCGCCGCCGACATCAGCCACAAGACCGGACCGGGGGACCTGGTCACCGTCGCCGACCGCGAGGCCGAACTACGGCTCGCCGAGGAGCTTCCGGCGCTGCTGCCCGGCTCTGTCGTGGTGGGGGAGGAGGCCGTGCACGCCGACCCGGGCATCCTGCACCGCATCGGCGGCGACGACCCGGTGTGGATCGTCGACCCCGTCGACGGCACCGCCAACTTCGTCGCCGGCAGGCCCGAGTTCGCCACGCTCGTCGCGCTCGCCCGCGGTGGCGAGGTCCACGCGTCCTGGACGTACGTGCCGCGCCTGGAGCTGATGGCCACCGCCCGGCGCGGCCGGGGAGCGCTGCTCAACGGCGAGCCGATCCGCACGGCCCGCGACTCCGGCGGGCCCGCGCTCAAGGTCGCCGCCTCGCAGTTCGCCTTCCTCGACGAACAGGAGCGGCACCGGTTCGAGGGGCTCGGCACCGACGGCGTCGAAACCCGCCGGTGCACCTGCGCCGGACTGGACTACCTGGAGGTCGCCCGGGGCGCCATCGACGCCGTCGCCTTCACCTGGGAATCGCCCTGGGACCACGCGGCCGGCGTGCTGCTGGTCGCTGAGGCCGGCGGCGGCAGCCTCACCGCCGAGGGCGTGCCCTTCCGGATCGGCGGCGGCAACGCCTTCCCCTTCTCGGTGGCGCGCGACGAGGCGACCGCGCGACGGGTCGTCGACCTCATGGCAGGTGCCCGATGAGCAGGGCACACGTCACGGACGTCATCGTCGTCGGGGGCGGGCCCAACGGCCTGACCGCCGCGGTCGAACTCGCCCGCGCGGGTCACTCCGTGGAGCTCTTCGAGGCCTCCGACCACGTCGGCGGCGGCGCGCGCACCGAGGAACTGACCCTGCCGGGCTTCCGCCACGACCCCTGCTCCGCCGTGCACCCGCTCGGCGCCGGCTCGCCCGCCTTCAACGCGATGCCGCTCGGCGACCACGGCCTGCGGTGGCTCCACCCCGAGCTGCCGCTCGCGCACCCCTTCGACGACGGCACCGCGGCGGTCCTGGACCGCACCGTCGGGGCGACCGCCGCCTCGCTCGGACCGCGCGACGCGGGCACCTATCGCCGGCTCCTGGCCCCGTACATCGGCCGCTGGAAGACCCTCGCCCACGACTTCCTGCGGCCCCAGTGGCAGGGGCTGCCGCGCGACCCGCTGCGCTTCGCGAGCTTCGGGCTGACCGGGCTGCCGCCGGTGGCCGCGCTCGCCCGGCTGTTCCGCGACGAGAAGGCGCGCGGACTGCTGGCGGGTCTCGCCGCCCATGCCATCGCCCCGCTGACCAGCCCGCTCACCGGTGCGACGGCGCTGCTGTTCGCCGTCTCCGGCCACGAGGTCGGCTGGCCGGTGCCGCGCGGCGGCTCCCAGTCGCTCGCCGATGCCCTCGCCTCCTACCTGCGGCTGCTCGGGGGCACCGTGCACACCGGCGTCATGGTCCGCAAGCTCGACGAGCTGCCGCCGGCGCGCGCCTACGTCTTCGACACCTCGCCGACCGCGCTGGCGCGTATCGCCGGGCTCGGCGACGCGTACCGGAACTACCGCTACGGCCCCGCTGTCTGGAAGATCGACTACGCCCTGGACGGTCCCGTGCCCTGGACCGCCGCCGAGGCCCGCCGGGCCGGCACCGTGCACATCGGGCCCACCATCGGCGAGATCGGCGACGCCCTGAACCGGGCGGTGCGCGGCCGCCCGCCGCAGAGCCCGTTCCTGATCACCGCCCAGCCCACCGTCGTCGACCCCGGGCGCGCCCCGGAGGGCAAGCACGTCTTCTGGGCGTACGGACACGTGCCCAACGGCTGGCGCGGCGACGCCACCGAGGCCGTAGAGCGGCAGATCGAGCGCTTCGCCCCCGGCTTCCGGGACCTCGTCCTCGCCCGGGCGGTCAGCGGCCCGGCCGAACTCGCCGCCCGCAACGCCAACTACGTCGGCGGCGACATCGGCAGCGGGGCCTTCGCCGGCCTGCAGACGGCCTTCCGCCCCAAGCCCAAGTGGAACCCCTACGCCACCTCGCGCCCCGGGGTCTTTCTCTGCTCCTCCGCCAGCCCGCCCGGCCCCGGCGTCCACGGCATGTCCGGCCACCACGCGGCCCGCGCGGTGCGCCGCCACCTGGAGGGGGCCGCCCGCCGCTAGCGCACGCCCCGTCGGCGGCGGCCGGCGGGGCAGCGACTAGCATCGCAGGCATGGAGCAGCGCGTATTGGGCAGGACGGGCCGCAAGGTGTCCGTCGTGGGTCTCGGCACCTGGCAGCTGGGTGCGGACTGGGGAGAGGTCCGCGAGGAGGACGCACTCGCCGTCCTGGACGCGGCCGTGGCGGAGGGCGTGACCTTCTTCGACACGGCCGACGTCTACGGCGACGGCCGCAGCGAGCAGCTGATCGGCCGCTACCTGCGGGAGCGCCCGGACGCCGGGATCTTCGTCGCCACGAAGATGGGCCGCCGGGTCGCCCAGGTCCCCGAGAACTACGTCCTGGACAACTTCCGCGCCTGGAACGACCGGTCCCGGGCCAACCTCGGCGTCGACACCCTCGACCTCGTGCAGCTGCACTGCCCGCCGACCGCCGTCTACTCCTCGGACGCCGTCTTCGACGCCCTCGACACCCTCGTCGAGGAGCAGCGCATCGCGGCCTACGCCGTCAGCGTCGAGACCTGCGAGGAGGCGCTGACCGCGATCGCCCGGCCGGGCGTCGCCAGCGTGCAGATCATCCTCAACGCCTTCCGGCTCAAGCCCCTGGAGCAGGTCCTGCCGGCCGCCGCCGAGGCCGGGGTGGGCATCATCGCCCGTGTGCCCCTCGCCTCCGGCCTGCTGTCCGGCCGGTACACCAAGGACACGGTCTTCCCGGCCGACGACCACCGCACCTACAACCGGCACGGCGAGTCCTTCGACCAGGGCGAGACCTTCTCCGGCGTCGAGTACGCGACCGGGCTGGAGGCCGCCGTCGAGTTCTCCGCCCTCTCCCCGGAGGGCGCGACCCCGGCCCAGACGGCGTTGCGCTGGATCATCCAGCAGCCCGGCGTCACCACCGTGATCCCCGGCGCCCGCTCCGTGGAGCAGGCCCGCGCCAACTCCGAGGCGGCCGCCCTGCCGCCGCTGCCGCAGAGCACGCTGGACGCCGTGCGGGACCTGTACGACCGGCGCATCCGCGCCCAGGTCCACCACCGCTGGTAACCGCCGCGGCCGACCCGCCGTGAGCCGTGCCCCGGACGATCCCCGTCCGGGGCACGGCCCTCAGCCCGCGGCGGCCTCCCGGGCGATCCCGTCCAGGAGCGCGGGCAGCGAAGTCCCGATCGGCTCGCGCACCAGCTCGTCGGCGATCGCGTCGTACGGTGTCGGCTCGGCGTTGACGATCACCAGCCGCGCGCCGTGCTCCGCCGCGATCCCGGCGAGCGACGCGGCCGGCTGCACCTGCAGGCTGGTGCCGACCGCGACGAAGACCGTGCACCCCTTGGCGATGGCCATCGCGTTGCCCAGCACCACCGGGTCCAGCCGCTGCCCGAACATGACGGTCGCCGACTTCAGGACCCCGCCGCACTTCCCGCACGCCGGGTCCGGCTCGCCCGCCCGCACCCGCGCCAGCGCCACGTCCATCGGCGCCCGGTCGTGGCACCGCGTGCACACGACGGAACGGGCCGTGCCGTGCAGCTCCAGCACCTTGCGCTCGGGCAGCCCCGCCATCTGGTGCAGCCCGTCGACGTTCTGCGTGATCACGCGCACCGGCACGCCCGACCGCTCCAGCCGGACGATCGCCTCGTGCGCCTTGTTGGGCCGGGCCTCCAGCGTCGGGCTGTCCATGCGCATCCGCCACGACCTTCGGCGCACGTCGGGGTCGGCCATGTAGTGCTCGTACGTCACGAGCTTCTCGGCCTCCGGGTCGCGCCGCCACAGCCCGCTGGGACCGCGGTAGTCCGGGATGCCGGAGTCGGTGGAGATCCCCGCGCCGCTGAGGATCGCGACAAGCGGCTTCTTCGCGCTCATGCCGCGAGCGTACGCAGACCCGGCGAGCCCCGGCCATCGGGTTTTTCCGCCGGTCGGCCGAGCGCCGCCGGTCAGCCCAGCGCCGTGCGTACGTCCGCGACCAGGGCCGAGGCGTCCTCCACCGCCGCCACCGGGTCGCCGAGGCCGGACAGCACCGCCTCGGCTCGGGCCCGGAAGCCGGACGGGGTGCCCGGGAGCGCGTCCGCGGCGGCGAGTGCGCCCTTCTCGTTGAGGCACCACACGCGGTGGTGGGCGTGAAGGGACTGCGTCAGCACCCCGATCGCCCGCGACAGGCACAGGGCGGCGTGCAGCACGTCCCCGGCGCCCGCGGACTTGCGGGCGTTCACGGCGAGGAAGTCCGCCTCCCAGGAAGCCGCGACGAGGGCCTCGCGCAGCGGCTCCGGGTAGACCAGCGTCGACTCGCGCAGCGCGGTCAGCTCGCCCGCCGGGTCGGCCAGGACGCGGCCGAGGGCGACCTCCCCGGCGTACGCCGGTGACCAGAAGCCGAGCGGATGGCCGGGCTGGACGCCCACCTCGTAGCGGCCGGCGCGGCAGTCGTCCCACACCCGCCGCACACGGTCCAGGTCCCGCAGGATCCAGTCGACCTGCACACCCTCCACGCGCAGCCAGGCCCCGCCGTTCACCCACGGACCCCAGCCGCCGGGGCCGGCGATCTCCACCGGCGCGCCCGTCGCCCCGGCGGCGAGGGCGGCGAGCGCCTCCAGGTCCGGTTCGCCGCGGTAGTACACGCCGAGGTCCCAGTCGGAGTCGGGGCGGTGCGTACCGCGGGCCCGGCTGCCGCCGAGCATCACCGCGACCACGCCGGGGACCCGGGTGAGCGAGTGCGCCATGGAGGAGACAGGGGGTAGTTGTGCGGGCTCGTGGGGCACCGTGCGAGTGTAGGAGCACCCCGGCGCGAGGAGTACTGAATTGTTCACGACCCGGCCCACCCTCCAGGGCACCTTCGGAATGGCCTCCTCCACGCACTGGCTCGCCTCGCAGTCGGCCATGGCCGTGCTGGAGAGCGGCGGCAACGCCTACGACGCCGCGGTGGCCGCCGGGTTCGTCCTGCACGTGGTGGAACCGCACCTCAACGGACCCGCGGGCGAGGTGCCGATCATCGTCGCGCCCGCGGGCGGTCCCGTACGCGTGCTCTGCGGCCAGGGCCCCGCCCCGGCCGGGGCGAGCGTCGATCACTACCGCGCGCTGGGCCTGGAGTTCGTCCCCGGCACGGGCCCGCTCGCCGCCGCCGTGCCCGGTGCCTTCGACGCGTGGATGGTGCTGCTGCGCGACCATGGCACCAAGCCGCTCGCGGACCTGCTCTCCTACGCCATCGGCTACGCCGAGCACGGTCACCCCGCGGTGGAGGCGGTCGGCGCCACGGTCGGCTCCGTCCAGGCGCTGTTCGAAACGGAGTGGACGACCTCCGCCGAGCTGTACCTGGCCGGCGGTCGCCCGCCCCGGCCGGGCGCCCTGCTGCGCAACCCCGATCTCGCCGCCACCTGGCGGCGGTTGCTGCGGGAGACGGAAGCCGCCGGCAGCAGCCGGGAGGCGCAGATCGAGGCGGCGCGACGGGTGTGGCGCGAGGGCTTCATCGGCGAGGCGCTGGCCGCATTCGCCGCCCGCCCCGCGATGGACACCACGGGCGAGCGCCACGCCTCGACCCTGACCGGGGACGACCTCGTCGCGTACGAGGCACGCCACGAGGACCCCGTGACGTTCGACTGGAACGGCTGGACGGTCTGCAAGGCGGGACCCTGGAGCCAGGGCCCGGCCTTCCTGCAGCAACTGGCCCTGCTGCCGCCGGATCCCGCGGACCTGGAGTACGGCTCCGCCGACTACGTGCACACCCTGGTCGAGGGCACCAAGCTCGCTATGGCCGACCGCGAGGCCTGGTACGGCGACGCCGAGGACGGCGTCCCCCTCGCCGAACTGCTGTCGCCCGCCTACAACGACGCGCGTCGCGCCCTGGTCGACCCGGCCAAGGCCTCCCGTGAACTGCGCCCCGGCTGCCCGGGCGGCCGTACGCCGCGGCTGCCGCGTTTCCCGCTCCACGACCCGGCCGCCGCACCGGACTTCGACGCCATGGGCGTCGGAGAGCCCACCGTCGCGCACAACGGCGCGACCCGCGGCGACACCTGCCACCTCGACGTCGTCGACCGGTGGGGCAACATGGTCGCCGCGACCCCCAGCGGCGGCTGGCTCCAGTCCAACCCGGTGGTCCCCGGACTCGGCTTCCCGCTCGGTACCCGCCTGCAGATGACCTGGCTGGAGCCCGGCCTGCCGAACTCCCTCACCCCGGGCCGCCGTCCGCGCACCACGCTCACCCCCTCGCTCGCGCTGCGCGACGGCGTGCCGGTGATGGCCTTCGGCACCCCGGGCGGCGACCAGCAGGACCAGTGGTCGCTGCACTTCTTCCTGGGCGTCGCCCTGCGTGCCCCCGTCCGGGGCGGCCTTGACCTCCAGGGCGCCATCGACGCGCCCAACTGGCACAACGACAGCTTCCCGAGCTCCTTCCACCCCCGGCAGATGCGGCCGGGCAGTGTCACCGTGGAGGGTCGTTTCGGGGAGTCGGTCGTCGCCGGGCTCCGCGGTCGCGGGCACGACGTGACGGTCGGCGCT
The DNA here is from genome assembly GCF_057707815.1 of Actinacidiphila sp. bgisy160. Taxonomy (NCBI): domain Bacteria; kingdom Bacillati; phylum Actinomycetota; class Actinomycetes; order Kitasatosporales; family Streptomycetaceae; genus Actinacidiphila; species Actinacidiphila sp. bgisy160. The sequence continues at coordinate 80,212 of NZ_JBYIQW010000031.1, read as the reverse complement.
CCGTGGTCGGAGGGCCGGTTGTGCGCCGTGGCCCGCGACCCGGAGACGGGTGTGCTGTCCTCCGCCGCCAATCCCCGCGGGATGCAGGGTTACGCGGTGGGTCGCTGACCGGCTGCCGGGGGGCGGCCGTTGACCAGTTCGACGGGGCAGGCGCCGTCCTCCAGCGCGGCCAGGGCGGCGCGGACGCGGCGGTAGAGGCCGGGGGAGAGGTACTCCTCGGCCTCCTCCGGCGTCGCCATGCGCCAGGCCGACAACTCCTCCTCCTGCAGCACGATCGCGCCGAGCGCGGCCTCGTCGAGCACCCCGCCGTCGTACATGTACGAGGCCAGCGGCGGCCGCCCCGACGGTCCCTGGACCCAGTCGACGGTGAGCAGGGTGCCCGGCTCGACGTCCAGCCCTATCTCCTCCAGGGTCTCCCGGCGCGCCGCCTCGCGCGGCGTCTCCCCGTCGGCCGACTCGATGGTGCCGCCGGGCAGCACCCACGCGCCGTCCTCGCGGTAGGTGGTCTCGGCGATCAGGATGCGGCCCTCGGCGTCGCGGAAGAGCGTGCTGGCCCCGGCGAGGATCTTGGGCAGGCTGTCGATGTACGCGGAGAAGTCAGTGGTCGTCACGGGCCCCAACCTAGGGGTTCACGGCCCTCGACGGCGGCGGCCACCTGTGCCGGCTCCAGGCATCCGGGAGCGCGGCGGTCGCGTGCCGCGCGGTTCGCGAGCCGCCGCAGCGTCTCGTTGACCGGGACGGGTATCCCGTGGAGCCTCCCCAGCAGCACGATCTCGCCGTTGAGCCAGTCCGCCTCGACGCTCCCGGTGCCGCGGGTCAGGCTCTGCCAGGACGAGCCGCCGCCCCGGGCGAAGCCGTCGACCGGCCGCAGGCTCACCCGGTCCCCGCGGACCGCCGCCTGTTCCTCCTCGCCCACGTACGGGATGCCGGCGGCGTCGAGCACCGCGGCGCCCTCGGCCCTCGCCCGCTCGAGGAGGCCGGCGGCCGCGTCGTCCCAGCCTCCGCACAGCGCCTCGACGGCGTTGCCCAGGTTCGTCAGCAGCTTGGCGTACTTCCAGCGCATCACGTCGGCCACCACCGGGGCGGCGAACGAGGACTTCTCCAGGTCCGCCGAGACGGCCCGCGCGAGGTCGTCAGTGCCGTGCGGGTAGCGGCCCAGATGGAGGATGCCGGTCAGCGGCCCGCAGGGGGCGACCACCTCGCCCGGCTCCAGGTGGGTCGACGGCAGCCACACGCACATTCCGTGGACGTCGCGGAAGCGGCGCAGCGCCATGCGCTCGCCGGCGACGCCGTTCTGGGCGCAGATCACCGGCAGACGGTCCGCCACCGGGGCCCAGGCGGCGAGCGCGGCCTCCGTGTCCTGCGTCTTCACGGCCAGCACCAGCACGTCGTCCGCACGGGGCGCCAGCTCGTCCGGGCCCCCGGCCACCGGGACGGGGAGCTTCAGCGTCCCGTCCGGCGTCCGCAGCGTCAGCCCGCGCTCGCGCAGCGCCTCCAGGTGCGCCCCCCGCGCGACCAGGACGACCTCGTGACCGCTCTCGTACAGCCGGCCGCCGATCGTCGCGCCGACCGCGCCCGCTCCCACAACGATGTATCGCACACGCGGGACCTTACGGCACCAGCACCGCCGTGCGACGGGCGAGTTCGCTGATCGCCACCCCGTCGAAGCCGAACACGGCGCTGCGCACGCGGTCCTCCAGCGGCTCGGTCCACTGCGGCGGGATCGCGGCGGCGCCGCAGAGCACCCCGGCCACCGAACCCGCCGTCGCGCCGCTGGAGTCGGTGTCCAGTCCGCCGCGCACGGTGAGGGCGATCGTGGTGGTGAAGTCGCCCGCGCCGTACAGCAGGCCGGCGGTGACGAGCGCGGCGTTGGGGACGGTGTGGATCCAGTGCATTCCGCGGGTCTCCTCGTCCAGTTCCGCCATCGTCCCGGCCCAGTCCAGCCCCGCCTCGTGCAGCGCCATGGTGCGCCGCACGGTGCGGGCCAGCCGGCTGCCCGGTGGGATCTGCTGCAGCGCCGCCTCCAGCGCCGCCCGGGCGTCGGGCGCCGTGAAGGCCGCCGCGATCAGCGCCGCCGCCCACATCGCGCCGTAGACCCCGTTGCCCGTGTGCGAGAGCACCGCGTCCCGTCGGGCGAGCGAGGCGGCCCGCCGCGGATCGCCGGGGGAGGTCCAGCCGTGGATGTCGGCGCGGATCAGCGCACCGATCCACTCCTGGTACGGGTTGCCGGCCGTGGCCGTCAGCGGCGGCTTCAGCCCGCCCGCGAGATTGCGGTACGCCGCCCGCTCGGCGGTGAAGGTCTGCAGGTAGGGCAGGCGCAGCAGCCACAACTCGCCGACCTGCTCGGTGGTGAAGTCCGGGCCGTAGGTCTCCAGCAGGTCGAGCCCCAGGATCGCGTAGTCGACGTCGTCGTCCCGTGCGCTGCCGTGGATGTTGCCACGGGTGCACTGCGGCCACTCCGGGCGCAGTGCGAACTCGGCCGGGTCCGGCGGCGGGTCCAGCGCCGGGATGTAGTCGGTCAGCGGCAGTGCCCCGGCCCGGCGCAGGTAGCGGTCGATGCGCTCGCGGGTCCAGTGGTCGCCGCGCTCGACGGGCTTGCCGAGCATGTTGCCGGCGATCCGGCCGAGCCAGCCGCCGAGTACGCGGTCTTCGAGAGAGAGGGCCATGCATCCGGTGTACCGTCCGGGCGCCCCGGGATAGGGTCCAAGCGGCGCGACCTGCCGTAGGGAGATCAATGTGACGGACGCACGGCCCGTGCGGGTGCTCATCGCAGCGGACAAGTTCAAGGGGTCGCTCACCGCAGTCGAGGTGGCGGAGCGGCTCGGGGCGGGGCTGCGGCGGGCCGCCCCCGGTCTTGTCGTCGAGTCCGTGCCGGTGGCCGACGGCGGGGACGGCACGGTGGACGCCGCCGTCGCCGCGGGATTCGAACGGCGGCTGGTGGAGGTCACCGGGCCGCTGGGGGAACCGGTCACGGCCGCGTACGCACTGCGCGACGGCACCGCCGTGGTGGAGATGGCCGAGGCCTCGGGCCTGCGGCACCTGCCGCCGGGCGTCTTCGCGCCGCTGACGGCGACCACTCGCGGCACCGGCGAGCTGCTGCGGGCCGCGCTCGACGCGGGAGCGCGGTCCCTGGTGCTCGGCGTCGGCGGCAGCGCGACCAACGACGGGGGCGCGGGCATGCTCGTCGCGCTCGGCGCCCGGCTGCTGGACGGCCGGGGCGAACCGGTGGGCCCGGGCGGCGCGGCGCTCGCCGGGCTGGCCTCGGCGGACCTGTCGGGCCTCGACCCGAGGCTCGCCACCACCGAGGTCGTCCTCGCCGGCGACGTCGACAACCCGCTGCTCGGCCCCAAGGGCGCCGCCGCCGTCTACGGGCCCCAGAAGGGCGCCGCACAGAAGGACGTGGCGACGCTGGACGCGGCGCTCGCCCACTACGCGGAGGTGCTGGGTGCCGGTGCGGCCGCCGAGGCCCCCGGGGCCGGTGCGGCCGGCGGGGTCGGGTTCGGGGCGCTGGTTGGCCTGGGTGCCTCCTTCCGGCCCGGCGTCCAGGTGCTCCTGGACATGCTCGGCTTCGCGGCGGCCCTGGAGCGGGCCGACCTGGTGATCACCGGCGAGGGCTCGCTGGACGAGCAGACCCTGCACGGCAAGGCCCCGGCCGGGGTCGCGGCCGCCGCCCGTGCCCGGGACGTGGACGTGGTCGCCGTCTGCGGCCGGCTCGCGCTGTCCGGGGCGGCGCTGGCAGCCGCGGGGATCCGGCGGGCGTACGCCCTGACGGACCTCGAGCCGGATCCGGTGCGCTGCATGGCGGAGGCCGGGCCGCTGCTGGAGCGGCTCGCCGGGGACATCGCGCGCGACCTGCCGGCCTGACCCGGGAACGCCAGGGCCCCGAGCCTTCACTTCACGGCTCGGGGCCCTGGCCAGGTAGCTCGTACGGCTACGGAAGCTGCGCCGTACGCGCCTCGCGGCGGTTGTTGCGGATCGTGTTGACCCGCCGGGTCGTCGCGAAGAGCGGGATCACCGCAGCGGCGCAGATCTGCAGGGCCGCGCCCGTCTGGAGCAGGACGTCGCCACCGGGGACGGCGAACGCCCAGCAGACCAGACAGCCCATGCTCAGCACGATCCAGGCGAGCGTGATCGTCGCGAGCCGGCCCCGGGGCTTCGGGTACTCGACCCGGCTGACCATCAGCCACGCCACACCGACGATGGCCAGCACCGTGGGGATGAAGGGCAGCTCCAGCAGCACGACCGAGATCACCGTCATCGCCCCGAAGGGGCTCGGCATGCCCTGGAAGATCCCCTCCCGCACCGTCGTGCAGGAGAAGCGGGCCAGGCGCAGGACGACCGCGAGCAGCACCACGACCGCCGCCACCGCCGACACCTTGCCGTAAGGGTCGTTCGAGATGAGGCCCCAGACGACGACGAAGTAGGCGGGGGCCAGGCCGAAGCTGATCAGGTCGGACAGGTTGTCCAGCTCCGCGCCCATCGCCGAGCTGCGCAGCTTGCGCGCCACGAGCCCGTCGAAGAGGTCGAAGACGGAGGCCATGAGCATCAGCAGCACGGCGGTGGCGGCGCTGTGCCGCGTCATGCCGCCGTCGGTGTTGCCCATCAGGTGCGGGACGAGCACCCCGGTGGTGGTGAAGTACACCGCCATGAATCCGCAGATCGCGTTGCCGAGGGTGAGGCCGTCCGCTATCGACAGCCGCGTCGACAGCGGCATGTCATCATCGTCGTCCTCGTCCACCGACGCGACCCACGGTGCCTGGGTGTCGGGATCAATCACGGTCAAGGCGCGTCACCCCAGCCACGGTGGTCTGGCCGACCTCGACGGCGGGCTCCACGCCCTCCGGCAGGTAGATGTCCACGCGGGAGCCGAAGCGGATCAGGCCGATGCGCTCGCCCTGTTCCACCTTGGTGCCCTGCGGTACGTAAGGGACGATGCGGCGCGCCACGGCCCCGGCGATCTGCACCATCTCGATGTCGCCGAGCTCCGTGTCGAAGTGCCAGACGACGCGCTCGTTGTTCTCGCTCTCCTTGTTGAACGCCGGGACGAATCCGCCGGGGATGTGCTCCACGGACGTGACCGTGCCGGCGAGCGGCGCGCGGTTCACGTGGACGTTCAGCGGGCTCATGAAGATCGCGACGCGGGTGCGTCCGTCCTTCCACGGCATGATGCTCTGCACCACACCGTCGGCCGGCGAGATGACGCGGCCCTGGGCGATCTCGCGCTCGGGGTCGCGGAAGAACCACAGCATGCCCGCCGCGAGGGCGGTGGTGGGGACGGCCACGGCCGCCCAGCGCCCGGAGCGGCGGGCACGGACCAGGCTGACCGCCGCGGTGGCCACGGTCGGGAGGAGCCACGGCGACGCTCCGCGCGCGAGGCGTACGCCGGCCCGGCTGTCGCGTTGTGCAGAGGAATGGCTGTGGGGCATGGAAGACCTTCGTAGCGGAGGGTGCCGCAAAGATGGTGCTGGGGACGGCGGCTTTCCGTGAATGGTATCGGGAGTGACCGGCAACTGGGCAAGCCAGCAGTTGAGTCAGTGGCCGGTATTTGATGACTGGGTGTGACCTTTGGTTCGCGCAAAGTGTCACAACCCAGACATTCACCCCTGGATTCGGTACTCCTCGAGCAGCCGGCGACCGATGATCATTTTCTGGATCTCGGCGGTGCCCTCACCGATGAGCAGCATCGGGGCCTCGCGGTAGAGGCGCTCGATCTCGTACTCCTTGGAGAAGCCGTAGCCGCCGTGGATGCGGAAGGCGTCCTCCACGACCTCCTTGCAGTACTCCGAGGCCAGGTACTTCGCCATACCGGCCTCGAGGTCGTTGCGCTGGCCGGAATCCTTCTTACGGGCCGCGTTCACCATCAGCGCGTGGGCGGCCTCGACCTTGGTGGCCATCTCGGAGAGCTTGAACTGGATCGCCTGGTGCTGCGCGATCGGCTTGCCGAAGGTCTGCCGCTGCTGGGCGTACGCGATCCCCAGTTCGAAGGCGCGCTGTGCGACTCCGCAGCCGCGGGCGGCCACGTTGACCCGGCCGACCTCGACACCGTCCATCATTTGGTAAAAACCGCGACCGCTCTGACCGCCCAGGACGCGATTTGACGGAATCTTCACATCCTCGAGGATGAGTTCGGTCGTGTCGACGCCCTTGTACCCCATCTTCTCGATCTTGCCGGGCACGGTGAGGCCCTTCACCTTCGGGTTCGGGCCGAAGCCCGGCTCCTTCTCGATGAGGAAGGTCGTCATGGACTTGTGCGGGGCCGCGCCCTCCGGCTGGCCCTCGTCGGTCCGGCAGAGCACGGCGACGAGGTTGGAGGTGCCGCCGTTGGTCAGCCACATCTTCTGGCCGTTGATGACGTAGTCGTCGCCGTCCCGGACCGCCTTGGTGCGGATCGCGGAGACGTCGGAGCCGAGGCCCGGCTCGGACATCGAGAAGGCGCCGCGCACCTCGCCGGTGGCCATGCGGGGCAGGAAGTGGTCCTTCTGCTCCTGGGTGCCGTGCTGCTTGAGCATGTAGGCGACGATGAAGTGCGTGTTGATGATGCCCGACACGCTCATCCAGCCGCGGGCGATCTCCTCGACCGTCAGGGCGTAGGTGAGCAGGGACTCCCCGAGACCGCCGTATTCCTCGGGGATCATCAGGCCGAAGATGCCGAGTTCCTTGAGCCCCTCGACGATGTCGGTGGGGTACTCGTCCTTGTGCTCCAGCTCGTTGGCGACCGGGATGATCTCCTTGTCGACGAAGCTGCGGACGGTGGAGAGGATCTCCTGCTGGATGTCGGTCAGCCCGTCGGTCTGCGCGAGGCGGCTCATGTCTGCTGTCTCCTAGGCGTTCATCTCGGGACCAGGGGTACCGCCCCGCAGGGGCGCCGATTGGGGGTGGTGGGGGGAGACGGGCGGGCGGCCGGGCTGCTCGCCGCCGCGCTCCTTGATGTACGTGGCGGTGGGGACCATCACCTTGCGGCGGAAGACGCACACCAGGGTGCCGTCCTGCTTGTAGCCCTTGGTCTCCACGTGGACGATCCCGCGGTCGTCCTTCGACTTCGACGGCCGCTTGTCCAGCACGGTCGTCTCGCCGTAGATGGTGTCGCCGTGGAAGGTCGGCGCCACGTGCTTCAGCGACTCGATCTCCAGGTTGGCGATCGCCTTGCCGGAGACGTCCGGCACCGACATGCCGAGCAGCAGGGAGTAGACGTAGTTCCCCACGACCACGTTCTTCCCGAAGTCGGTGGTCTTCTCGGCGTAGTTCGCGTCCATGTGGAGCGGGTGGTGGTTCATGGTCAGGAGGCAGAAGAGGTGGTCGTCGTACTCGGTGACCGTCTTCCCGGGCCAGTGCTTGTAGACGGCCCCGACCTCGAACTCTTCATACGTACGGCCGAACTGCATTTCTCCTACGCCTCCGGGGTGTCGAACGTGTTCGTACGGGTGTGCGCCGCGGGGGTCATGCGGCGACCTCCAGCGGCTCCAGTTTGTTGGCCCTGCGGATCTCGTCCACGATCCTGCCGATGATCTCGGTGATCCCGAAATCCTTCGGCGTGAACACGGCCGCGACGCCGGACTCGACCAGCTTGGCCGCGTCCGCCGGCGGGATGATGCCGCCCGCGATGACCGGCACGTCGTCCACCCCGGCCCGGCGCAGCCGGTTCAGCACGTCCGGCACCAGCTCGGCGTGCGAGCCGGATAGGACCGACAGTCCCACGCAGTGCACGTCCTCGGCGACCGCTGCCGAGACGATCTGCTCGGGCGTCAGCCGGATGCCCTGGTAGACCACCTCGAAGCCGGCGTCGCGAGCCCGTACGGCGATCTGCTCGGCGCCGTTGGAGTGACCGTCCAAGCCGGGCTTGCCCACCAGCAGCCGCAGCTTGCCGGCGCCCAGCTCCTCGGCGGTCAGCGCCACCTTGCGGCGCACCGCGGCCAGCGGCGTGCCCGGCTCGGCGGTGACCGCGACGGGGGCGCTGCTCACCCCCGTCGGTGCGCGGAACTCGCCGAAAACGTCGCGCAGCGCCCAGGACCACTCGCCCGTGGTGACCCCCGCCCGGGCGCACTCCAAGGTGGCCTCCATGAGGTTGCCGGTGCCTGCGGCCGCGGCCTTGAGGGCCTCCAGCGACCGCTGCGCCCGCACCTCGTCCCGGTTGTCGCGCCACTCGTGGAGGGCGGCGACGACCCGCGCCTCGTTCTCCGGGTCGACGGTCATGATGGCGCCGTCCAGGTCGGAGGTGAGGGGGCTGGGCTCGGTGTCCTGGTAGCAGTTGACGCCGATGACCTTCTCCTCGCCGGACTCGATCCGCGCCCGGCGCTCGGCGTGCGAGGAGACCAGCTGCGACTTCAGGTAGCCGGACTCCACGGCGGCCATGGCGCCGCCCATCTCCTGGATGTGCTCGATCTCGGCGAGGGACCGCTCGACGAGCTCGGCGACCTTCGCCTCGACGACGTGGCTGCCGTCGAAGATGTCGCCGTACTCCAGCAGGTCGCTCTCGTGGGCCAGTACCTGCTGGATGCGCAGGGACCACTGCTGGTCCCAGGGGCGCGGCAGGCCGAGCGCCTCGTTCCAGGCCGGCAGCTGCACGGCGCGGGCCCGGGCGTCCTTGGAGAGCGTCACGGCCAGCATTTCCAGCACGATGCGCTGGACGTTGTTCTCCGGCTGGGCCTCGGTGAGGCCGAGGGAGTTGACCTGGACCCCGTAGCGGAAGCGGCGCTGCTTGGGGTCCTCGATCCCGTAGCGCTCGTGGGTGACCTCGTCCCAGATGCGGGTGAAGGCCCTCATCTTGCACATCTCCTCGACGAAGCGGACGCCCGCGTTCACGAAGAAGGAGATGCGCGCGACGACGTCGCCCATCCGCTCCTGCGGGACCTGGCCGGAGTCGCGGACCGCGTCGAGGACGGCGATCGCGGTGGACACGGAGTACGCGATCTCCTGCACCGGCGTGGCCCCGGCCTCCTGCAGGTGGTAGCTGCAGATGTTGATGGGGTTCCACTTGGGGATGTGGTTGACCGTGTAGGCGATCATGTCCGTCGTGAGGCGGAGCGACGGGCCGGGCGGGAAGACGTATGTGCCGCGCGACAGGTACTCCTTGACGATGTCGTTCTGCGTCGTCCCCTGGAGCCTGGTGACGTCGGCGCCCTGCTCCTCGGCGACCACCTGGTAGAGCGCGAGCAGCCACATGGCGCTGGCGTTGATGGTCATCGAGGTGTTCATCTCCTCCAGGGGGATGTCCTGGAAGAGCCGGCGCATGTCGCCGAGGTGGGCGACCGGGACCCCGACCCGGCCGACCTCGCCGCGGGCCAGGATGTGGTCGGGGTCGTACCCGGTCTGCGTCGGGAGGTCGAACGCGACCGACAGGCCGGTCTGGCCCTTGGCGAGGTTACGCCGGTACAGGGCGTTGGACGCCTCCGCGGTGGAGTGCCCCGCGTACGTCCGCATCAGCCACGGACGATCCTTCTGACGCTCGCTCATGCTCGTTCCCGTTCTCAGACGTTCCGGAAGCGGTTGATGGCGTCGATGTGCTTGGCCCGCATCGCCTCGTCGCGGACGCCGAGGCCCTCCTCCGGGGCGAGGGCGAGCACGCCGACCTTGCCCTGGTGGACGTTGCGGTGCACGTCCTGCGCGGCCTGGCCGGTCTCCTCCAGGCGGTACGTCTTCGACAGCGTGGGGTGGATCTTGCCCTTGGCGATGAGCCGGTTGGCCTCCCACGCCTCGCGGTAGTTCGCGAAGTGCGAGCCGATGATGCGCTTGAGCGACATCCAGAGGTAGCGGTTGTCGTACTCGTGGTTGTAGCCGGACGTCGAGGCGCAGGTGACGATGGTGCCGCCCTTGCGCGTGACATAGACCGAGGCGCCGAAGGTCTCGCGACCGGGGTGCTCGAAGACGATGTCGACGTCCTCGCCGCCGGTGAGCTCGCGGATGCGCTTGCCGAAGCGCTTCCACTCCCTTGGGTCCTGGTTGTGCTCGTCCTTCCAGAACCGGTAGTCCTCGGCGGTGCGGTCGATGATGGCCTCGGCGCCCATGCTGCGGCAGATCTCCGCCTTCTGCGGGGAGGAGACCACGCAGATCGGGTTGGCGCCGCCGGCCAGCGCGAACTGGGTGGCGTAGCTGCCGAGGCCGCCGCTGGCGCCCCAGATCAGGACGTTGTCGCCCTGCTTCATGCCGGCGCCGTTGCGGGAGACCAGCTGCCGGTAGGCGGTGGAGTTCACCAGGCCCGGCGCCGCGGCCTCCTCCCAGCTGAGGTGCTTGGGCTTGGGCATCAGCTGGTTCGACTTGACCAGCGCGATCTCGGCGAGGCCGCCGAAATTGGTCTCGAAGCCCCAGATGCGCTGCTCGGGGTCGAGCATCGTGTCGTTGTGGCCGTCCGCGGACTCCAGTTCGACGGACAGGCAGTGCGCGACGACCTCGTCACCGGGCTTCCAGGCGTTCACGCCGGGGCCGGTGCGCAGGACCACGCCCGCCAGGTCGGAGCCGATGACGTGGTAGGGCAGGTCATGGCGCCTGGTCAGCGGGGAGAGCCTGCCGTACCGCTCGAGGAAATCGAACGTCGACACCGGCTCGAAGATCGAGGTCCACACCGAGTTGTAGTTGACCGAGCTGGCCATGACGGCCACCAGGGCCTCGCCCGGGCCGAGCTCGGGCACGGGCACCTCGTCCAGGTGCAGCGACTTGCGCGGATCCTTCTCGCGGCTGTCCACGCCCTCGAACATGCCGGCCTCGTCCTTGTGGACGGTGATGGCGCGGTACGACTCGGGCAGCGGCAGCGCGGCGAAGTCCGCGGCCGTGCTTTCGGACGCCATGATGGCGTCGAGGATGTCCTTCACGGTGATGCCTCCGGCGAAGCGCGACGTAGGGACGCTTGGGGGAACGTCGGGGGTTTGCTGAGGGTGGTGCCGTCGGTTCGGCGGTGGTGCTGCTGTCCGTGGCGGTCGCACGGATGGAGCGGAGCGCGTGGTGGCGCGGTGAATGCCTGTGACGCAGGCGCCCGGGCCTTGGGGACAGACGGCGTGCGACGGATCCCAGCACGCCGCCCGCCCGGACAGTTCTCACGGTATGGCACCGCGTGCCACCCTGCAAGACACTGCGTGCCAACAATTTTTCTCAGATGGCACCATGGCTTCACGTTTGAGCGACACAGGAAGGCGCCCCCGGCACGAGGGCCTGGGGGCGCCGGTGGGATGCCGGAGGCGCAGGAGGACGCCGGAGGCTCGAGCGGGCCGCTACGCGCCCTTGAGGGCCTTTTCGATCGTCCGCATGACCTCGGCAGGCGAGGCGTCCGTGCGGGCCACGGCCACGATGACCTCGCCCTGCTGTGAGGCGAGCACCGGGGCGGGGGCGGGCGCGGGGCGGCGGCCGATGCCGGTGCCGAAGGTCTGCTTGATCACCTCGAAGGCGTGGTCGAGCTGCGCCTCGACGTCGCCCTTGCCGCCGGCGCGGAGCCAGCGCCGCAGCACGTGGTTGTGGGCCGCGACGACGGCGGAGGCGGCGACCTCTGCCAGCAGCGGGTCGTCGTCCCCGTCGTGGTGGGCGCCCTCGTCGAAGTGGCCCAGCAGATAGCGGGTGAACAGCCGTTCGTAGCGGGCCACCGAGGCGATCTCGCGTTCCCGCAGGATCGGGATCTCGCGGGTCAGGCGATAGCGCTCCACGGAGACCTCGGGAGCCTCGGCGTACATGCGCAGCACCTCGGTGATGCCGCGGCACACCGTGTCGAGCGGGTGCTCGTGCGGTTCGGCGGAGTCAAGCACCTGCCCCACGCGTACCAGGGTGTCGTCGTGGTCGGGGAAGATCGCCTCTTCCTTGGAGCGGAAGTGCCGGAAGAACGTCCTGCGAGCGACCCCCGCCGCCGCGGCGATCTCGTCGACCGTGGTCGCCTCGTACCCCTGGGTCGCGAACAGGTGCATCGCCGCGGCGGCCAGTTCCTGGCGGACACGATGGCGCTGGGCGGTGGTGGAGGACGCACGGGCGGGCTTCACGGGCTGGGGCATACCGCGAACGTACTGCATTCCCGCTGAACCGTGGGCCGGGCCCGGCTTCCGGAGGCGGTGGGGCGGTCCCAGGAGACCGCCCCAGCCGCCGGGATCGTCCTTGCCGTCCCAGCCGCCCGCGTGATCAGCGGCGGGCATACTCGCGGAAGCCGCGGCCCGTCTTGCGGCCGAGGCAGCCCGCGGAGACCAGGTGCTCGAGCAGCGGCGCCGGCGCCAGGCCCGGGTCGCGGAACTCCTTGTGCAGCACCTGCTCGATCGCGAGCGACACGTCCAGCCCGACGACGTCGAGCAGTTCGAAGGGCCCCATCGGGTAGCCGCCACCGAGCTTCATCGCCGAGTCGATGTCCTCGACGGTCGCGTAGTGCTCCTGGACCATCTTCACCGCGTTGTTGAGGTACGGGAACAGCAGCGCGTTGACGATGAAACCGGCCCGGTCGCCGCAGTCCACCGCGTGCTTCCCGATCCGGCCGCAGACCTCGTGGACGGTCGCGTGCACGTCCTCGGCGGTCAGCACGGTGCGGACCACCTCGACGAGCTTCATTGCGGGCGCCGGGTTGAAGAAGTGCATGCCGATGACGTCCCGCGGACGCGACGTCGCGGCGGCGATGGCCACCACCGGCAGGGAGGACGTCGTCGTGGCCAGCACCGCGCCCGGCTTGCAGACCTTGTCCAGGGTCGCGAACAGCTGCTGCTTGACCGGCAGATCCTCGGCGACCGCCTCCACCGCCAGGTCCACGTCGGCGAAGGCGTCCAGCGAGCCGGCCGCGGTCACCCGTGCCACGGCGGCGTCGCGCTGCTCCTGGCCGAGCCGGCCCTTGGCGACCGACCGGTCCAGGGACTTGGCCAGCGCCGCGACCGCCCGGTCGGCCTTCTCCTGGCCGCGGGCGGCCAGCACGACCTCGTACCCGGCCTTGGCGAAGACCTCGGCGATGCCGGTGGCCATGGTGCCCGAGCCCGCGACACCCACCCTGCGCACGGGGCGCCCGCCGGTGGCGCCGGCGGCCTCGGCCGGCGTCTCGGCGTCCGGGACGACCGTGGCGCTGCCGGGCGCCTCGTAGGTGTAGAAGCCGCGGCCGGCCTTGCGGCCCTTGAGGCCGGCGGCGGTGAGCTGCTTGAGGATGGGCGCGGGGGCGTGCAGTCGGTCCCGTGAGGCGTCGTACATCGCCTCCAGGACGGTCTGGGCGGTGTCGATGCCGATCAGGTCGAGCAGGGCGAGCGGGCCCATGGGCAGGCCGCAGCCGAACCGCATGGCCGCGTCGATGTCCTCGCGGGTGGCGTACCGGGCCTCGTACATCGCGGCGGCCTGGTTGAGGTAGCCGAACAGTAGCCCGTCGGCGATGAAGCCCGGGCGGTCGCCGACCGCCACCGGCTCCTTGCCGAGCGAGCGGACCAGCTCGGTCACGGCGTTCGTGGTCTCGGGAGAGGTCAGCACCGTGGAGACCACCTCGACCAGCTTCATGGCCGGGGCGGGGGCGAAGAAGTGCAGGCCGAGGACACGGTCGGGGCGCGAGGTGTGCGAGGCCAGCTGCGTCACCGACAGCGCGTTGGTGCCGGTCGCGAGGACGGCGCCGGGCTTCACGATGGCGTCCAGGGCCGTCAGCACCTCGCGCTTGATCTCGAAGTGCTCGGTGACGACTTCGATCACCAGGTCGGCGTCGGCCGCTGCCTGCAGGTCGGAGAAGGTGCGGAAACGGGCCAGGACGTCGCCGCGCTCGGACTCCGTGATCCGCTCGCGCTGCACGGCGCGGGCGGTGGAGGCCTCCAAGGCGACGACGGCGCGGTGCGCGGCCGCGTCGTCGATCTCGATGCCGATCACTTCGTGGCCGGCCCGGGCGACGACCTCGGCTATGCCGGTGCCCATGGTGCCGAGCCCGATGATGGCGACGGTGGGGAAAGGACGTGGACGGTCCATCGCGGAACTCCGAATGCTGAGGGTCCGCGCCGTGCGTCTCTGCTGCGCAGGCGCGGGGCGGGAGAGTCGAGGAGCCGCGGGGGTGCGTACGCGTGCGTGTGCGTACCCGCGTGAGATCCGGCGAGCCCTGTCCCGGGGCTGCGCCGCGATGGTGCCGAACCGACAACGGCCGCACACGGCGGCTGCGTCACCAGGCCGCGGCGTGCGTTGGTTAGAGGGTAACCGGTGAGTAACCTCGGCGCCAGTCCTCCCGCCCATGTGATTTACACCTCCTACAGATGAGCACCCCATTAGAGTGAGGGACGGGGAGAAGGGGGAACCGTGGAACGGGTGCACGGGGGCGCCGGTCACGCGGCGCGGCGCGCGGCCCAGCTGTACGGGGCCGTACGGGCGGGGGAGACGGACATCGCGCGGCTGCGTGAGCGCGGGGAGCCACGCCGTGTCCTGGGGCTGATGGAGTTCGCCACTCAGGGGCGCCGCGAGGAACGCGACGCCTATCTGCGGCGGCTCGCCGCCTCCCCGGACGCCGCCGCCATGGTGCGGCCCTGGCTCGGGCCCACGGAAAGGGCCGTGCTCGATTCCGCCGCCGGACGGGCCCCTGCGGTGCCCGCGCTGCTGGCCGACATCGTCCACCACGACAGGGCGCGCCGTGCCTACGCCCGGGAGGTGCTCGTGGCGCGGCGTTGCCTGGAGGCCGCCGGGCCGCTCTTCGAGGTCCTGGCCGGGCCGGAGCCCGACCGCGGCCACTGGGATCCCGAGTTCGGGCACGACGACGGCGTCCGGAACCACATCAGCCGCCTCGTCACCGGAAGCGGGCTGCACCATTGGCGGTGGTTCCCCGGCCACCGGGGTACGCCGCCCGCGCCCGAGTGCGTGCCCCTGCTGCTGCAGTACTGCGGCCATCAGGAGCCCGGCGTCAGGTCTCTCGCCCTGGCCTTGCTCGGCCGGGCCGCGGATCCGGAGCATCTCCCCGTGTTCGCCGCCGCTGTCGGCGATCCCGATCGGGGCGCCCGCGAGGCGGCCCTGGTGACGCTCGGCAGGATGGACGATCCGGCGGCGAGGGACGTGCTGGCCGATGTCCTGACCGGGCCTTCGCGTCCCCTGGGCGAGCGGGAGATCGCCGCCGTGATGCTCGGCCGGGCCGGCGACCGGCGGGCGTTCGAGACCTTGGTCCTGCTCCTGAACCATCGCGACAGCATCAGCAACGTCTCGGCGGCCGAAGCCCTCGCCCGGCTCGGCGACCCGCGGACCGCGCGTGCCGCCGCCACGCTCGCCACCAACCGGCTGCGGATCGGCTACTCCCTGGCCGCGGTACACCTGCTGGGGCGCTTGCGGGCTCCCGAGTCGCTGCCCGCGCTGATGTCCACCCTCACCTGGCTCATGGACGAGGGGCAGACGGTCCATCAGGCGGCCGCCGGGTGCGTCGAGGAACTGGGACGGCTCGGCGACGCGAGGGCGGTGCCCGTCCTGACCCGGGCCGTCACGGTTCCTCGCCTGCGCTCCGCGGCGGTGGACTCCCTCGGCCGGATCGGCGGCCCGCATGTCCTGGAGACGCTGCTCGGCGTCGTCTCCGACGAGGACACGGAGGTGCGTGCCGCCGCGGCGCGCGGACTGGCGCGGTACGAGGGCGAACCCCGCGCCACGGCCGCCCTCGCCGGATTGTGCGCGCCGCCGTACCCCAGGCGGATCGTGCGTGCCCTGGTGCGCTCGGGCGACCCGGTGGCCGCGCCCGTGCTGGCAGCGGCGCGGGACGGGGCGCCGAGCGCCGCAACGCGTCGCCTCGCAGGGCGCTTCAGGCCAGATCCGTCGCGTACCGCAGCTCCTTGAGCGGAAGGCCGTCGTAGACCTCGATCTGGTCGGTGCCGTCCGGTGCGAGGCCGGAGCGCTCGTAGAAGCGCAGTGCCCGCGCGTTGTCCGCGAGCACCCAAAGGCGCAGGCTCCGGAAGCCGCGTTCGGCGGCGCGGGCGCGTACCGCCTCCATGAGCGCGCGGCCGGCGCCCCGGCCGACGCGGTCGGGGTGCACGTAGATCGCGTAGAGCTCGCCGACCTCGGCGTCGTCCGGCTCGCCGCGGTAGGGGCCGAGAGCGGCCCAGCCGGTCACCTCGTCGCCGTCGGCGGCGACCAGGTTGTCCACCCGGCTGCCGCCCGCGTCGAACCACTCCTTGCGGCGTTCCGCGTCCGCCTCCACGTCCATCGCGTCGAGGTACGACCGCGGCACGATCCCCGCGTAGGCCGCCTGCCAGCCCCGTACGCGGATC
The DNA here is from genome assembly GCF_057707815.1 of Actinacidiphila sp. bgisy160. Classification (NCBI taxonomy): domain Bacteria; kingdom Bacillati; phylum Actinomycetota; class Actinomycetes; order Kitasatosporales; family Streptomycetaceae; genus Actinacidiphila; species Actinacidiphila sp. bgisy160. The sequence goes on along the minus strand of NZ_JBYIQW010000031.1, from coordinate 64,079 downwards.
GCCGCCACGGCGTCGATGTCGTCGCGGGTCATCACTCTCACATCCGTCATGGCTGCGACGTTAAGTGGGGCGGAGCCCGGTGGGCACCCGCTTTTCGCGAGCTCAGATCAGGGTCAGCTGCGTCGGCTGGGCCGGATCGGCTGCGGCGGGCGGCCCGGGGGCGTCCTCCTCGGGTGCGGCGATCCGGCGCGCTGCCCCGGCCCGGCTGGGCCCGATCCCGAACTCGGCGGCGAACTCGTGCACTTGGCGTGTGATGCGCCGCTGGTACCACGTGGGCGCGTAAGCGCCGCCCGCGTAGAGCGCCTTGTAGCGGGAGAGCAGCCGCGGATGGTGCACGGAGAGCCACGCCATGAACCACTCCCTCGCCCCGGGCCGCAGATGCAGCACCAGCGGAGTGACCGACGTGGCGCCGGTCCTGGCGATCGCGCGGACCGTCTCGCGCAACTGCTCGGGGGAGTCGCTCAGGTACGGCAGGACCGGCGCCATCAGGACGCCCGACGGGATGCCGCGGTCATTGAGGGTGCGGCAGACCTCCAGCCGCCTCTGCGGCGACGGTGTGCCCGGTTCCACGGTGCGCCACAGGTCCCGGTCGACGAAGCCCACGGAGACCGCGGTCGACACGTCGGTGACCTGGGAGGCCTGCACCAGGAGATCGAGGTCGCGCAGGATCAGCGACCCCTTGGTGAGGATCGAGAAGGGGTTGGCGTGGTCGCGCAGCGCGGCCAGGATCCCCGGCATGAGCCGGTAGCGGCCCTCCGCGCGCTGGTAGCAGTCGACGTTGGTGCCCATGGCGATGTGCTCGCCGCGCCAGCGGGGCGAGGCGAGCTCGCGGCGCAGCAGCTCGGGCGCGTTGACCTTCACCACGATCTGGGAGTCGAAGTCCAGGCCGCCGTCGAGGTCCAGGTAGGTGTGCGTCTTGCGCGCGAAGCAGTACACGCAGGCGTGGCTGCAGCCGCGGAAGGGGTTGATCGTCCACTCGAACGGCATCCGGGACGCACCCGGCACGCGGTTGACGATCGTGCGGGCGCGCACCTCGTGGAAGGTGATCCCGCGGAACCCGGGGGTGTCGAACGTACGGGTCACGGCGTCCACGCCGAAGAGCGCGGGTGTGGTCGCCGGCGTTTCGCGGCTCAGGTTGTCCCACCTCATGCCGCCTCCTTCGTTGCTCTCCTCCCGACAATAGAACATCTGAGCGAATAGCGTCGAGGGGTGATCCGGGGGATTCCCGGGGCCTGTGCGTGACCGCGGGTGACGTGGGGCCCCGGGCGCTGCCGTCGGCACCGTCCGGGGCCCTGCCGGGGCCGTCCGCCGTCACTGCGGCCGCAGGCTCACCACGAGGTCGCGCGGCAGGCCGTGGGTGTCGTGGAGGTAGTGGAAGTCCTCCTCGTCCAGCGGGCCCCGGAACCGGGGGCGGGCCAGCACCTGACGGCCCCTGTCCAGGAGCTGCCGGAACCGGCGCTCCTCCTCCAGCAGCACCTGGCGCGGCGCGTCCGGATCCACGCTCTGGCGGAAGTGGTCCAGGGTGTGCCGGATCAGCTCATCCGGCAGATCGCCGAGGCTGCGGGACGGATCGTCCCGCCACAGGGCGGTGAGGACCCGCCGCACCAGCCGGCGCAGTACGTATCCGCGGCTGGTGTTGGACGGGCGCACCCCGTCCCCGATCACCACCACGGCCGAGCGAAGGTGGTCGCAGACCAGGCGCAGCGACGGTTCGTCCAGCGGCCACAGGGCCGGTACGAGACGGCGCCAGGGAGTGAAGACGTCGCACTCGAAGACCGATGTCCGGCCCTGCAGCAGCGAGGCCAGCCGTTCCAGACCGAGTCCGGTGTCGACGTTGCGCCGGGGGAGCGGCACGAGGGAGCCGTCCTCGAGCCTGCGGTGGCGCATCATCACGTGGTTCCAGACCTCCACCCAGCGGTCGTCGCGGGTGGGCGTGGACCGCGGCGGGGTGTCGCCGGTCCACAGGAAGATCTCCGAGTCGGGGCCGCACGGGCCGGTCGGACCGTTGGACCACCAGTTGTCCTCGACCGTGAGTTCGACCGGGACCCCGTGCCTCCCCCACAGCTCCAGGGACCCGGTGTCCGGACCGGTGCGGTCGTCGCCGCCGAACACCGTGACGTGCAGCCGCCCCGGGTCGATGCCGAATCCCTCGGTGAGCAGCCCGTAGCCCCAGTCGAGGCTCCGCGGGCCCTCGTAGTCGCCGAGCGACCACGTGCCGAGCATCTCGAAGACCGTCAGGTGGGTGGGGTCGCCGACCTCCTCCAGGTCCGTGGTGCGCAGACAGCGCTGCACGTTGACCAGCCGCCCGCCGAGCGGGTGCGGGCGCCCCTCCAGGTACGGGGTGAGCGGGTGCATGCCCGAGGTCGTGAACAGCACGGGGTCACCGGGCGGCGGCAGCAGTGTCGATCCGGTGATCCGGCGGTGGCCGCGTTCCTCGTAGTACTCGACGAACGTGCGGACGATCTCTTCGGTGTCCATGGAGGGTGGCTCCTTCGCGTGGAGGGCGGGGAGGCACCGGGCAACGCGTCCGCACGATCAGCGGAATCGGGGCGGGGAGCCACGAATCCACCGGCGGGCCGTTCCCGGTCGCCGGTGGTGAGGGAAGGGGTACGTCAGGCGGCGGTAACCGGCGAGCTGGTCGCTCGCGCGGTCGCGGTGTCGCTGTGGCCGGTGACGTTCATGCGGCCGACGATAACGCCCGCGCCCCGGCGGGGCACGTGATTTCCGCCGGGTGGCGCAGGGCCCCGGCACGCCGGCGTACGGCGGTCCCCCACCGGAGGGCGGCCGATTTCGCGGGCACGCGGCCGTGGTGATTGGCTTGTCGGCGACGGCACACGGAACGACGGAGGACGGCGATGGCACAGGTCGAGGCCACCACGCAGCGCGAGATCGCGGCGAGCCCGGAGAGCGTCTTCGCGGCGCTCGCCGACTACGCGGGCACCCGGCAGCGACTGCTTCCCGAGCAGTACAGCGAATACGAGGTGCGCGAGGGCGGCAGCGGCGCGGGCACCCTCGTGCACTGGAGGCTGCAGGCGACCGAGAAGCGCGTCCGGGACTGCCTCCTCGCGGTGACCGAGCCGACCCCGGGGCAGCTGGTCGAGAGCGACCGCAACTCCTCCATGGTCACCACCTGGACGGTCACCCCGGCCGGCGAGGGCCGGTCCAAGGCGGTCGTCACCAGCAGCTGGACCGGCGCCGGCGGCATCGGCGGCTTCTTCGAGCGCACGTTCGCCCCCAAGGGTCTGAACCGCATCCATGACGCGGTGCTCGCGCGGCTCGCCGCGGAGACCGAGAAGTAGCAGGCGGCACAAGGGAGGCGGCCGGAGCCGGGTGGACGCCCGGCCGCCTCCTTCGGCATGGCGTAACTGCCGTGCGTGCCGTGCGTGCGGCCGTGCGTGCCCGGACGCCGTCCGGTGGGCGCACGCCGGTGGGCACGTCACTTGAAAGGGTGGATCTGCCGTGCTCCGGCGCATCCCCGGCGCCCCAGATCGTTGTCGCAGGGCAGGCGCGACGAGGGGAGCGGTACGCAGATGGGCGGCACCACCGGGACGACCCTGTCCGAGGAGACCGGCACCCTCACGGACGTGACCGGCGCCGGCACGGGACCCGGGGACCGACCCGCAGTCGTGCCGCAGGAACAGGGCGCGCCCATCGCGGGACTGAGCCCGCGCAGGGTGCGACTGGTCTTTCTCGGGCTGATGCTGACGCTGCTGCTGGCAGCGCTCGACCAGATGATCGTGGCGACCGCGCTCCCCAAGATCGTCGGCGAGCTGCACGGCCTGGACAAGATGTCCTGGGCCGTCACCGCCTATCTGCTCGCCTCCACCGTCGGGCTGCCGATCTACGGCAAGTTCGGCGACCTCTTCGGGCGCAAGAGCGTCTTCCAGTTCGCCATCGTCGTCTTCGTCGTCGGATCCGCCCTCGCCGGCTGGTCGCGGTCCATGGACGAGCTGATCGCCTTCCGCGCCATCCAGGGAATCGGCGGCGGAGGGCTGATGATCGGCGTCCAGGCGATCATCGCGGACATCGTCCCGCCCCGTGAGCGCGGCCGGTACATGGGCCTGATCGGCGCCTCCTTCGGCCTGGCCTCCGTGGCGGGGCCGCTGCTCGGGGGCTTCTTCACCGACCATGCGTCGTGGCGGTGGTGCTTCTACGTCAACGTGCCCTTCGGGCTGGTGACACTGGCCGTCATCGCCGTCGTGCTGAAACTGCCGCGGCCGGCCGTACGTCCCCGGCTGGACGTGCTGGGCGCGCTGCTGCTGGCCGCCGGATCCACCTGCGTGGTGCTGCTGACCAGTTGGGGCGGCACGACGTACGCCTGGCGCTCGGACGTGATCATCTGGCTGGGCGTGGCGTCGATCGGCTGCGCCGTGCTGTTCGTGGTGGTGGAACGATTCGCCGTCGAACCGGTCATCCCGCTGCGGCTCTTCCGCGACAGCGTCTTCACCGTCTCCGCCCTCATCGGTGCGATCGTCGGCGTCGGCCTCTTCGGCGCCGCCAGCTATCTGCCCACGTTCCTCCAGATGGTGAACGGTGTCAGCGCGACGGAGTCCGGGCTGCTGATGCTGCCCATGATGCTCGGCGTCGTCCTGGCCTCCGTGGTCTCCGGCCAGTTGATCAGCCGTACCGGGCGCTACCGGGTGTTCCCGCTGGTCGGCGGGGCGCTCTCGGTGGCCGGCATGTGGCTGCTGTCGCTGCTGGAGACCGACACCCCGCGCGTCGAGTACAGCGCGTACATGGGCGTGCTGGGGCTGGGCATCGGCCTTGTCCTGCCGGTGCTGATCCTCGCCGTGCAGAACTCCGTGCGGCCCGCCGACCTCGGCACCGCCACCAGCGCCAACAACTACTTCCGGCAGATCGGCGGCTCGGTCGGGGCGGCCGTCTTCGGCACCGTGTTCGCCAACCGGCTCGCGGACGGGCTCGCCGACCGGCTGCCGCGCGCCGTCGATCTGCCGGACCCCCAGTCGATCACCCCGCACATGGTGCACGCGATGCCGGCACCGCTGCGCGACGCCTATGTGCGGGCGTACGCCGAGGCCATGCCGCGCATCTTCCTCTATCTGGTGCCGGTGCTCGCCCTCGGCTTCCTGCTCGCCTTCCTGCTCAAGGAGAAACCCCTGGTGACCCAGCACGTCCCCACCGCCCGCAAGGCCGAGACCGTCGGCCTCCCGGTGTGCGGCACCGTCCAGCACGCCGACGGCAGTACCGTCGGCCGGGCGGCGCTCACCCTCATCGATGTGACCGGCCGCCAGATCGGACGCGGTGCGACGGGCGAGGACGGGCGCTACGCGCTGAGCACCCCGGGCAGCGGCAGTTACGTGCTGATCGCGGCCGCCGGGGGGCACCAGCCGCAGGCCGTCAGCGTGACCGTCGGGGAACGCCCGGTCGAGCTCGACGTGGTGCTCGGTGGCGCCGGGCGGCTGGCGGGCACGGTGCGCACCGCCGACGGCACGTCCGTACGGGAGGCCACCGTCACCCTCACCGACTCCCGCGGCGACGTGGTGGCCACCACCCGAACCGGCAGGGAGGGCGACTACGTTCTCAGCGACCTCGTCGCGGGGGAGTACACGCTCGCCGCCAACGCCCCCGCGTACCGGCCCGCGGCGCTCCCGGTGTCGGTGCACGCGGCCCGGGAGACCCGGCAGGACGTCGAACTCGCGGGAGGCGCGCTGCTGCGCGGCACCGTGCGCGGCCCGGGCGGCAGCCCCGTGGAGGACGCCCGCGTCACCCTGCTGGACGCGGCGGGCAACGTCCTGGACACCGTGACGACCGGTCCTGACGGGGTCTTTCGCTTCGTCGACCTGGCCGCGGGCGAGTACACCGTGGTGGCCTCGGGGTATCCGCCGGTGGCCACCGTGCTGCGGCTGTCGGGCGGCGAGCGCACCGAGCGCGACGTGCACCTGGGCCACGAGGACTGACCGCCCCGAAGGGTCCTCGGAAGTTCGACGATGCCTCAGCGCCGGGGTGTGCGCCGCGCATGCTCCGGCGCGTCCGCGGCCCCGCGGGCGCACACCGGATTCGTCCAATGCCCCACGCGGCACCCGGTGCCGGTCGTACCGTGGTTGCGGAGCCGCAGATCTTGCGCCGGGGGCTGACCACCTCCGGGCGCGCCGGGGGCCGACCACCTCCGGGCCTCGGTCGGCATCCGGGCACCGCAGGGGAAGGAGCCGGACGCGTCATGCAACGTCGCACTCCAACGGGGAAGGGGAGCCGCGCCCCGCTGCCGGAGCAGCGGACCGGACTCTCCGGACGCATCCCGCTCGCCGTGGTCGTCGTCGACGGCGACGGGCTCGTCTCGCACTGGAGCACGGGCGCCCGCAGGCTTTTCGGGCGCGCCCGGGAGGAGGCCGTCGGCCACCCCGCCGTCGACCTGCTGCCGGTCTCCGGCGCGCTCGGCGAGGAGCACGCCCCAGACGACCCCGACGCGCCGGCCGGAGCCGGCCTCGACACCACCCTCAGCGGCGCGACCTCCTACCCGACCGCCGGCCGCGCCCGGCTCAACCAGGGGCCCGACCCCGACCCCGGCGGACTTCCGGCCGACGTCCTGTGGTGGGCCTACCCGCTGGTCGGCCCGGGCCCCGAGCGTCTGCTCGTACTGGCCGCCGACGCCGCCCAGGTGCACGGCGAGGACGACGCCCCTCCCGGGGAGTCCGAGCGGATCGCGCCCGGCTTCGCCCTGCACACCGAGTTCCCCGGCGCAGACGGGCTGGCCAAGCGGCTCCCCGAGATCCTGCCCAGCATGAGCGTCGCCGAGAGCGGGCGCATCGTCTCCCAGGTTCTGGAACTGGGCTATCCCGTCCTGGAGATCAGCCGGCACGACCGGGTCCCGGTCACCCCCGACTGGGGCGTGCCCCGGCGGGTCGAGCGCGGCGCGCGCGGGCAGCGCGCCGCCCGTGGGGCCGCCACCGACCCGCGTGTCGCCGCCTCCGAGGACCTCGAACCCGACCTGGAGTGCGCCGCCGTACGCGAGCGCCTGGAGTTCCTCAACGAGGTCAGCGGGCGCATCGGCAGCTCCCTGGACCTGACCGTCACGATCCGCGAGGTCAGCGCCGCCGTCGTACCGCGCTTCACCGACGTCGCGGGCACCTACCTCCGCGAACAGGTCCTGGCCGGCGAGGGCTTCCCCGACGGCCCGCCCGACGTCACCACCATGTGGTACCGGGTCGCCCTGGATCACACCGACGAACCCGGCCGCTGGGACGACGTCGTACCCGTGGGCGAGGCCATGCCGTTCCCCGAGCACACCCCGTTCTTCCAGTGCATGACGAGCGGTCAGCCCGTGCTGGTGCCCAGGATCACCGAACCCATGGGCGAGGCGATCGCCTCGCAGTTCGAGAAGCGCGACATCCGGCCGCTGATCACCGGGCGGTCGATGCTGGTTGTGCCGCTGAAGGCGCGCAACGTCGTCCTCGGCTTCATGATCCTGCTGCGGCACGCCGAGCGCCCGCCGTTCAACGACATGGACCGCGTGACGGGCGCCGAACTGGCCGCTCGTGCGGGGCTCGTCCTGGACAACGCCCGCATGTACACGTACCAGGAGAACGTCGCCGACACGCTGCAGGACAGCATGCTGCCGCAGATCACCCCGCGGATGCCGGGGTGCGACGTCGCGATCCGCTACCTGCCCGGCACCCGGCTGGGCCGGGTCGGCGGCGACTGGTTCGACACCATCAAGCTGCCCGGCTCCCGGCTCGCCCTCGTCGTGGGCGACGTCATGGGGCACGGGCTCAACGCCGCGGCCATGATGGGTCAGTTACGCACCGCCGTGCAGACCATGGCGGCGCTGGACATGCCGCCGGCGCAGCTGCTGCGCAACCTCGACGACCTGGCGCAGCGCCTCGGCGAGCACTACCTCGCCACCTGCCTGTACGCCGTGTACGACCCGATCCGGTCCGATCTGCACATCGCCAACGCGGGCCACGTCCCACCGGTGCTGGTGCGCGCCGAGGACGGCCGCAGCGAGCTGCTCGACGTGCCGACGGGCGCCCCGATCGGCGTCGGCGGGGTGCCCTTCGAGACGGTCCGGATCGCCGTCGGCCCCGGCGACCGGCTCGTGTTGTGCACGGACGGGCTGGTCGAGGCGCGCGACCAGGACATCGGGGCCGGTCTGGCCGCACTGTGCGAGAGTGCCGCGCACCCCGCGGCCTCGATGCACGACGCCTGCGACGCGATCATCCGCGCGCTCGACCCGCCGGGCGGCCGCAAGGACGACGTCGCCCTGCTGATGGCGCGGCTGAACGGCATCGCCCGTGAGGACGTCGTCAGCTGGCAGCTCGCCCTCGACCCCCGGGAGGTGGGCAGGGCCCGGATGCTGACCCGGGGCGTCCTGGAGCGCTGGGGGCTGGAGGAGGCCGCGGAGGCGGCCGAGCTGATGGTCGGCGAGGTGGTCACCAACGCCGTCCGGCACGCGCACTCCCGGCACGTCGAGCTGCGCCTGGTCCGCACGGACGCGCTGTTGTGCGAGGTCTCGGACGACGATCACGCCGTGCCCGTCCTGGTGGGCGCCGGGCCCGAGGACGAGTCGGGACGGGGACTGCGGATCGTGAGCCGGCTGGCCCGGGAGTGGGGCGCGAGCCGTACGGCGCAGGGCAAGACGGTCTGGTTCGAGCAGGCCCTGCCGTGGCGGCGGACCGGCGGACGCGATGGCGCGGTCCCGGCCCGTCCTCGAACATAGTGAACGCCAGGTCACGACTTGCCCCGGACACTTGCCCGCACCGACGACCGTCTGTAGCACGGATTTTGACGGGGCTTCGGTCGCGCGGCCGGGCACGGTCCGCGGCGACGGACACGTGGACCTGGGGAGATCGCATGGACGTCACCGGCACGAACCTGCAGGCGTGGGAGAGCTTCTGGCGCGCCGCCCCCGGCGAGCCGGGGCGGCGCTCTGGGACGCGGAGGCGGAGCTCACCGCGGCGGCCCACCTCCCGTTCTCCGAGGCCCACTTCCACCCGTCGTTGCCGGTCGTCGACCTCGGCTGCGGCAATGGCACCCAGACCCGGTTCCTGGCCAAGCGGTACGGCCGGGCCGTCGGGGTGGACCTCGCGGCGGCGGCGATCGGCCACGCGCGGCACCAGGACCCGGGCGGCGTCGCCGAGTACCGGCAGCTCGACGCGGCCGACCCCGTAGCGGTCCGGCGGCTGAGTGAGGAACTGGGCGAGGTGAACGTGTACATGCGCGGAGTGCTCCACCAGTGCCCGCCCGAGGATCGCGCACCCCTGGTCGAGGGCATTTCCGTGCTCACCGGCGGGCGCGGCCGGGTGTTCGCGGAGGAACTCGCGGCGTCCGCGAAGGCCGTGCTGATGGGGCTCGCGCAAGGGCCCGGGGAGCCGCCCGCCAAGCTCGCCGCGATCTTCACGCACGGGATCGCGCCGGCCGAGATGCCCGACGAGACCGTCCCGGAACTCTTCCGCGCGGCGGGCATGGAGGTGCTCGCACGCGGTGAGGTCGCACTCGTGACGACGGAGCGGCGGCCGGACGGCTCGTGGTTCGAGGTACCGACGAACTGGCTGGTGGCAGGGGGTGTCGGCTGATCGTCCCCGGTCTGTACCACTGAAGTTTTCCACAGGCGGGCCGGGGGGCCTGGTGTGGCGCGGTGACTTTGCGTAACGTTCCATGCCATGAAGATCCTGATCAGCGCGGACATGGAGGGCGCTACCGGGGTGACCTGGCCCGGTGACGTCCTGCCCGGCACGGAGGGCTGGCAGCGGTTCCGGCATCTGTTCACCTCCGACGTCAACGCCGCGATCGCCGGCTTCTTCGACGGCGGCGCCGACGAGGTCCTGGTCAACGAGGCCCACTGGTCGATGCGGAACCTGCTGCTGGAGCAGTTGGACGAGCGGGCCGAGATGGTCACCGGGCGGCACAAGGACCTGTCGATGGTCGAGGGCGTGCAGCACGGCGACGTGGACGGCATCGCCTTTGTCGGTTTCCACACGGGCGCCGGGACGGAGGGGGTGCTGGCCCACACCTACCTGCCCAACTCGATCACCGGCGTGTGGGTCGACGGCGGCCCGCCGGCGAGTGAGGGCCGGCTGAACGCGCTGGTGGCCGCCGAGTACGGGGTGCCCGTCGTACTGGTCACGGGGGACGACCGGACCGGCCTCGACGCCCGGGGCTACGCGCCGGCGGCGCGCACGGTCGCCGTCAAGGACTACGTCTCGCGTTACGCGGCCGTGTGCCGGCCGCCGGCCCGCACGGCGGCGGACATCCGCGCCGCCGCCAAGGACGCGACGCCGCTCGCGGTGCGCCACGAGCCGGTGCGGGGTGGGCCGTTCACGATCGAGGTCGAGTTCGACGCGGCGCACTTGGCGGGGGCCGCCGCGATCGTGCCGGGTGTGGAGCGTACGGGCGAGCGCCGCGTCGCCTACACCTCACCGACCATGTACGAGGGGATCCGCTGCTACAAGGCCGTGACCGCCCTCGTCTCGGCAGCTGTGGAGGAGCAGTATGGCTGACACCCGGGCACTGGAGGAGGCGGTCCGCTTCACCTCGGAGCTGATCCGGATCGACACCACCAACCGCGGCGGCGGTGACGGCAACGAGCGCCCCGCGGCGGAGTACGCCGCGCGGCTTCTCGACGAGGCCGGGATCCAGGCGCGCGTCCTGGAGTCCGCACCGGGCCGGGCCAACGTCGTGGCGCGTATCGAGGGCGCCCCACGCGCCGGGAGCGGACAGGGCGCGCTGCTGGTCCACGGTCACCTGGACGTCGTGCCCGCCCAGGCGGAGGACTGGAGCGTGCACCCCTTCTCCGGCGAGGTGCGGGACGGGGTGGTCTGGGGCCGCGGCGCCGTCGACATGAAGGGCACCGTGGCGATGGTGCTCGCCACCGTGCGCTCCTGGGCCCGCAGGGGACTGCGGCCCGAGCGGGACATCGTGCTCGCGCTGACGGCGGACGAGGAGGACAGCGCCACCTACGGGGCGACCTACCTCGTCGAGCAGCATGCCGAGCTGTTCCGCGACTGCACCGAGGGCATCAGCGAGTCCGGCGGCTTCACCTTCCATGCCGGGCCCGGGCTGCTCTTGTACCCGGTGGCCGCCGGGGAACGCGGCACCGCCTGGCTGAAGCTCACTGCCCACGGCAGGGCGGGGCACGGCTCCAAGGTCAACCGCACCAACGCCGTGGCCCGGCTCGCCGCGGCCGTCGCCCGCATCGGCGAGCACCGCTGGCCGGTGCGGATCGTCCCCACGGTCCGGGCGGCGCTGACCGAACTGGCCGCGCTGCACGAGGTCGAGCCCGACTTCGACGACGTGGACATCCTGCTCACCAAGCTGGGCAGCGCCGCCGCCCTGGTGGAACCGGTGATCCGCAACAGCGCCAACCCGACCGTGCTCGAGGCCGGGTACAAGGTCAACGTCATCCCCGGCAGCGCGGTCGCCTACATCGACGGCCGGGTCCTGCCCGGCGGCGAGGCCGAGTTCGCGGCCACCATGGACGAGCTCACCGGCCCGGACGTGGCATGGGAGTTCCACCACCGCGAGATCCCGCTGGAGGCCCCACTCGACGCGCCGGTCTACGCCGCGATGCGGGAGGCCCTGATCCACTTCGACCCCGACGCCCACGTCGTGCCCTATGTGATGGGCGGCGGTACCGACGCCAAGCAGTTCTCGCGGCTCGGCATCACGGGATACGGCTTCTCCCCACTGAAGCTGCCCGAGGGCTACGACTACGCGGGGATGTACCACGGCGTCGACGAGCGGGTCCCCGTGGAGGGGCTCCACTTCGGCGTCCGCGTACTCGACCGGTTCATGCTGGGCCGGCAGGACACGACCGACGGAGTCGCCCGATGACGCGTGCCCCGATCATCGCCCCCTACGGTGCCTGGGAGTCGCCGGTCGGCGCTCGCACCGCCGCCTCCCACGACGGACGCCCCGAATTCCCCGGGTTCGTCGGTGACGAGGTGTGGTGGACCGAACCACGGCCGGCGCAGGGCGGTCGCCGTGCCCTCGTGCGCCGACGCGCGGACGGCACGGTCGGCAGTCCGCTGCCCGCGCCGTGGAACGTGCGAACCCGCGTCATCGAGTACGGCGGCCGGGCCTGGGCGGGCGCCGCGCAGCCCGGGAGAGGACCGCTGATCGTCTTCTCCCACTTCCCGGACCAGCGGCTCTACGCATACGAGCCCGATGTGCCGGACGCCCTGCCGCGGCCGCTGACCCCGCTCTCCCCGGTCGGCGACGGACTGCGCTGGGCCGATCCGCAGATCCATCCGGACCGCGGTGAGGTGTGGTGCGTACTGGAGGAGTTCACCGGCGAGGGGCCGAGCGACGTACGACGCGTCGTCGCCGCCGTCCCACTCGACGGCTCGGCCGCCGAGGACCGCACCGCCGTTCGTGAACTCTCCGACGCCTCCCACCACTTCGTGACCTCGCCGCGGCTCTCCCCGGACGGGCGGCAGGCCGTGTGGATCGCCTGGGACCACCCCCGGATGCCGTGGGACGGCACGGAGCTCAAGCACGCCGCCGTCGGCGCGGACGGCACCTTCGGCGCCGCCCGGACGATCCTCGGCGGCCCCACCGAGTCCGTCGCGCAGGCGGAGTGGACACCGGACGGCACCCTGATCGCCGCCACCGACCGCGACGGCTGGTGGAACCTGCACCGAGTCGACCCTGCCACCGGCAACGCGGTCAACCTGCTGCCGGCGCAGGAGGAGTTCGCCGGGCCGGGCTGGCAGATGGGCGCGCGCTGGTTCGCCCCGCTCGCCGCCGGGACACTGGCTGTGCTGCATGGCAAGGGGGCCCAGCGTCTGGGGATATTCGACCCGGCGACCGGCGAGTGGGCCGACGTGCCGGGTCCCTGGAGCGAGTGGACCGCGGCGCTGTCCACCGCGGGCACCCGGGTGGTCGCCGTGGCCGCCTCGGCCCGCAGCTCCTTCGAGGTGCTCGAACTCGACACCTGCACCGGACGCACCCGCGTCATCGGTGCCGCCCACCGCGACACCGTGCCCCCGGAGTTCCTGCCCGAGCCCGTGGAACGCACCTTCACCGGGCCCGGCGGACGAGAGATCCACGCGCAGCTCTATCCGCCGGCCAACCCCTACTTCGCCGCGCCCGAGGGCGAGCTGCCGCCCTACGTGGTCTGGGTGCACGGCGGTCCCACCAGCCGGGCACCGCTCGTTCTCAACCTCGAGATCGCCTACTTCACCTCACGGGGGATCGGCGTCGTCGAGGTCAACCACGGCGGCTCCACCGGCTACGGGCGCGCCTACCGCGAGCGGCTGCGCGAGCAGTGGGGCGTCGTCGACGTGGAGGACTGTGCCGCCGTCGCGAGGGCGCTGGCGGAGGAGGGCACCGCCGACGGGCAGCGCCTCGCGATCCGCGGCGGCAGCGCCGGCGGCTGGACCAGCGCGGCCTCCCTCACCGGTACCGACGTCTACGCCTGCGGCGTGATCAAGTACCCGCTCCTCGACCTCACCGGCTGGGCCGCGGGCGGTGAGACCCATGACTTCGAGTCCCACTACCTCGACTCGCTCATCGGGCCCTACGCCGAGGTTCCCGAGCGCTACCGCGACCGCTCGCCGGTCACCCGGGCCGACCGGCTCTCCGTGCCCTTCCTGCTGCTGCAGGGGCTGGAGGACGTGATCTGCCGCCCCGTGCAGTGCGAGCGGTTCCTGGAGCGGATCAAGGGACGCGGCGTCCCCCACGCCTACCTCACCTTCGAGGGCGAGGGCCACGGCTTCCGCCGCGAGGACACGATGATCACCTGTCTGGAGGCCGAACTCGCCCTCTACGGACAGGTCTTCGGCTTCACCCCGCCCTCCGTACCCCCTCTGGAGCTCACCAAGTGACACCGCTGGCCCCCCTCACCCGACCCCGCCCCCTCGTCCCCGGGGACCGGGTCGCCGTCGTCGCCCCCAGCGGACCTGTGCCCCGGGAACGGCTCGACGCCGGGCTGGACATCCTCCGCGGCTGGGACCTCGACCCGGTGGTCGCGCCGCACGTCCTGGACCGCCACCCCACATTCGACTACCTGGCCGGACAGGACGCGGCGCGCGCCCGCGACTTCCAGGGAGCGTGGTGCGACCCGTCGGTGGCCGCCGTGCTCTGCGCCCGCGGTGGCTACGGCGCCCAGCGCATGACAGACCTCCTGGACTGGGAGGCGTTGCGAGCGGCCGGGCCCAAGACCCTCCTCGGCTTCAGCGACATCACCGTGCTGCACCAGGCGTTCGCCGTCCGGCTGGGCCTGGCCAGCCTGCACGGCACCATGATCGCGGCGCACGGCTTCCTCAAGGACGAGCCCACGCGCGCACACCTGCGGGAGGCACTCTTCGAGCCCGGGCGGACGCGAGTCCTCGGCGCGCCGACCGCCCGGACGCTCGTCCCCGGCACGGCACGCGGCGTCACCGTCGGCGGCTGCCTGGCCCTGCTCGCCTCCGGCCTCGGCACACCGGACGGGCGGCCGGGGGTGCCGGGCGGCATCCTGCTGCTGGAGGACATCGGCGAGGAGCCCTACCGGATCGACCGGATGCTCACCCAGCTGCTGCGGGCCGGCTGGCTCGACGGGGTGGCGGGTATCGCCCTCGGCTCCTGGCGGGACTGCGGCCCCTACGAGCAGGTGCGGGCGGTGCTCCTGGACCGGCTGGGCGGGCTCGGCGTCCCGATCGTCGAGGAACTGGGCTTCGGTCACTGCGAGACCAGTCTGACCGTGCCGCTCGGCGTCCCCGCCGTGCTGGACGCGGACGCGGGCACCCTCACGGTGGAGGTGCCCGCGCCCACCGGCTGACCGGTGCGGGGTCCCGTCCTCAGGAGGGTTCGGCCGCCGAGAGCGCGGTGACGGGACTGGCGGTCGGGGAGCGCCCTGTGACCGTGACCGCCGCGTGCCGAGGTCAGGGCGTCACCCACCCCGCCACGAGGACCGCCGGAAGGAGCCGGTGGACGGCGAGGAAGCCGAACGGGCGCAGGAATCCCACCCGCACCCGCCGGGTCTGCCGGGCCTGCCCGGGAGCGCTGCCGACGCGCAGGGAGACCGCGGTGACGGCGGCGGCCCGGAAGCCCTTCGCGCTGAAGGTCGCTGTGGCCGCCTGCTTCGCCGCGCCGACGGCCAGCGGCTGCGCGCTGACGCCGGGGAAGTGCCCCGCGCCGCTGTCGCGGGCGGTGGCGAGCCCGAACAGCTCGGCGCGCTCGAGGAGGTCGTGCTCGGCTCCGACGGTGAACGGGACCGTGGTCAGGTCGAGCGCGGGTGCCGGGTCGAAGCTCGTGACGTCCTCGACCGTGACCCCCGGCCCCGGCCGCCCGTAGGGCAGCAGGTTGCCGGGCAGCACCTGGTACGTCCCGTCGAGGGCGGCGATGCCGGCGGCGATCACCTCGCCGGGGGCGACGTGGTCGGGGCCGAGCAGCAGGTGGACCTCGATCCCGTTGGTGCCGTTCACCTTAGCCATGGTCAGCGGGCCGAAGGGGGTGGCCGCGACCCCGGCCATGTCCAGGTAGGGCGAGCTGCGGAAGAGGGTCCCGGTGTGGTTGTCCTGGAAGGGCTCGGCCCAGTCGGTGCGCAGGGCCAGCGCGTTCGCGAGCAGCAGGAGGGTGTTCCGGTCCACGGCGACCGGCATCCTGGGGATCATGCCGTGGGTCCGGTCCGCGGCCCAGGTGTCCAGGGTCTTGCGGTCGGTCTCGGTGTCGCCGGTGAAGTGCCCGTGGGCGCCGGCCGGGAGCAGGGAGAGCCAGCCGGGCGCGAGCGGAAGGGAAGCGCGGGTCCACAGCCCCACGGCGGTGTCGACGCCTTCCATGGCGTCAAGCCGCGCGAGCAGTCGTCCCGAGGCACCCGCCGCGGTCGCGGCGTCCGTCCCGACGGCCTGTTCCAGGTCGGCACGGGCGGCGCCGGCGGCCCCCGCGGCGAGCAGGCCCAGCAGCGGCCAGACCCCTGCGGCGGAGAAGACGGTCGCCCCGGCACGGCCGCCGCCCAGGGTGTCGCGGGCCCACCGCGCGGTCAGCCCGTTGACCGCCGCAACCGGCATACGGTCGTCCATGTCCCCCCAAGCCCTCCACCCGTCGGCGCCCAACGCTTCAGGGGATCATCCCAGCGGCCGGGCGGGACGGCCAAGTGGCCGCGGCACACAAAGAGCCGCGCTCACCGCGCGGCTCATCGGCTGCAGTTCCACGACCTACGAGGTGGGACTCCCTTCGCCGGCATGGTCCGGATCAGGTGCTAGGGGTCGCTCTCCGGTCCAAAAACCTCTTCCCAGACCTTCAAGCCTCTCAGCCCGGCCGTTGAACCCGGCGCCGGCGGAAGCTGCTGCTTCCTGCTCCGCAACCGGTGCTACCGGACTCCCTCGCTCGCCCCGTAGGCCATAATCCAATCTACTCGGGGTGAAAGCCGACCGCCAGGGGCAAAAGGCCACAATTGGCGATTTTCTCCATGTAATTTCACCCCTCATGTCCCCTGCGCCCCCGCTCTCCCGTCCGCGACACAACTGTCATCGAGGAGCCGTTGTGCGATCCGTTGAACGCGCCCGCGCGGCGACGCTACCGTCGCTTTGCGCACCACCCAATGAACGACAGTTCACTGCGCGAACGGAACTCTGGACGACGCTGCGCCGGCTCGTCCGGCCCACCGCGCTCCCGTACGCCATGACCGGCCTGCGGCTCGCCGCCTCCCCTTCATCCTCGCCGTCGCGACCATGTGCGCCCTGAACTGCGCGCCCATGTCTACGGCAACCCGCGCCGCCAAGACGTATCCGGGGCGACCGTCGGCGGGCACCATGAAGGCATGAGACGGTCCACGGCCGCGCTCGGCAGCGCGGTCTTTTTCCTCGCGGCGCCCGGCGTCGTGTCCGGGCTGATTCCCTGGTGGCTCACCCGGTACGCGTCCGGCGACGGGCCCTGGCCGGTACGGGCGGCCGGCGGCCTCGTCGCGCTGGCCGGGGCGGCGGTGCTCCTGCACGGCTTCGCCCGCTTCGTACGCGAGGGGCGCGGCACGCCCGCGCCCGTCGCCCCCACCGAACGCCTCGTCACCGGCGGCGCGTACGCCCGGGTCCGCAACCCCATGTACCTGGCCGTCGTGGCGCTCGTCGCGGGGCAGGGACTGCTGCTTCTGCGGCCCGTCCTGCTCCTCTACGCCGCCGCCGTGTGGCTGACGGTCGCCGCGTTCGTCCACTGGTACGAGGAGCCGACGCTGCGCACGGCCCACGGCGAGGAGTACGAGGCGTACTGCCGGGCCGTGCCCGCGTGGCTGCCCCGGTTCACTCAGACCCGGTCGAAGGGCTCCGCGTAGCGGAACGCCCCGCTCACCGAAGGGCTGTAGGCGGACAGCGGGCGGACCTGGAAGTACGGCCCCCAGGCCGGGTCGGGCGGCGTGATCCGGTAGTCCGTGCTCACCCGGAAGCCGTAACGGCCGTAGTAGTCCGGGCTCCCCAGCAGCGCCACCAGCGGCTCCCCCAGGGCGTCCGCGGCGCCCAGCACCGTGTGCACCAGCGCCAGGCCGACGCCCTTGCGCTGGTGCCCCGGCGCGACGCTCAGCGGGCCCAGACCGAGCACGGGCGTGCCGCCGGCGTGCGCCCGCGTGCAGACGATGTGGCCGACGACGCGATCGCCGTCGGCGTCGACGGCGACGAGAGACAGCTCCGGCAGCCACGCGTCGCTCTTGCGCAACTCGGCCAGCAACGTGACCTCGACGGGGTCGGGACGGTCCTCCGAGGCGAACGCCTTCGCGGTGAGAGCCTGGACGGCCGGGACATCGTCGGGGGTCTCACGTCGAATCAGCACCCGGGCAGTCTGGACGCCCCACCCCCGCCGGGCAAGCGCATTTCGGCCGCGGCCACCCTGTGGGCCCCTCTTCCCGCCGCGATCGCCACCGCCTCACGCCGCCGGGACGGCAGCGGCTCCGCACGGCTGCCGGAAGGTCCGTCGTCGCGAACGGCCGCAGGGTCCCGCCGATCCGCGTGAGCGGCGCTTTCCGTGCGATGGCGCCCTCGCCGCGCCGGACCGGCAGACGCCGGCTCCGGCGGCAGCGCCATCGTACGCGCGGCGGCTGCGCGCCACGTCGGCATCCGACGCGGGGCCGCGGTCGTCGCGGCTGCCCGGGACGGATGCGCTGCGTGGCACGCGCCGCACGCACCGCGGACCGACTGAGGGCAGCCGGGACGGCAACGTCAGCGGGTCCCGGGCCGCTTCCCCACCCCGGGGCGCGCCACCCCCTTGCCGCTGTGCCGGGTGGCCGCGTCAGACGGGTTCCCTGTCGGCCGGGAGGGTCCTCGGGACAGTGCCGTGCGGCAACGAGGCCGCCCCTGCGCGAGTTCGCCGCCCTGGGGCGCGCCGCCCCGTGGCGCTGGGCGTCGGCGTGGGCCTCGGGGAAGGGGCGCGCCGGGTGGCCGCGTCAGACGGGTTCGGTGTCGGCCGGGGCCGGCAGCCGGGGGCCGGGGAGGGTGCCCGGGAAGGGGCCGCGCAGCAACGAGGCCAGGCCGTGGGCGAGTTCCTCGCGCCAGCAGAGGTAGTCGTGGCCGCCGTTGTACTCGTGGTGGGCCACCTCGTAGCCTTGGGCCTGCAGGGCGTCCCGCAGCCGCCGGACGACGGCCGTCAGGCCCCATTCCTGCAAGCCCGCCGAGAGGTGGAACCGCACCGGTCTGCGCGCGAGCGACGCCACGCGGCCGGTCAGCCACTCCTCGGGCAGCGCGCCCGCGCGGCGCCCGGCCGGCCACCAGAAGGCGCCGGACTGCGCGAGCACGTTCCCGAAGTGCTCGGGCCGCCGCAACGCCGCGTACGCGGCGGCCAGTCCGCCGAGGCCCTGGCCGGCGAGGACCGTGCGCGCCGGGTCGCCGCTGACCGGCCACCGGCGGGCCGCCCAGGGCAGCAGTTCGCGGGTCAGGAAGGCCACGAAGCGGTCGTCGCAGGTGAGTTCGCGGCGCCGGGTGTCGCTGTCCAGCGCGTCCGGCATCAGCGCGACCAGCGGCGGCAGCGCGCCGGCCGCCACGAGCCCGTCGAGCAGCGCCGAGACGTCGAGGTGCTGCTGCCACACGTCGCCGTCGAGCAGCACCACCACCGGCAGCCCGGCGAGATCCTCGTAGCCGGACGGGGTGTAGGCCCACACGCGGCGCCAGTTGCGCAGGTGCGCGCTGCGCATGGTGTGGACGGTGACCTCGCCCACCGGCGGACACGGCCGGTCGCGCCACGCGCCCAGCGGTGCCGGGGCCGCGGGCAGGGCGACCACCGACAGCGGCTCGGTGCCCCAGCGGGTGGGGAAGACCGTGCGGTTGAGCGGGTCGCGCCGCGGGTGGCGGCGCAGTCCGCGCAGGTACGCCTGCCCCTTGGGCCCCGAGGGGGCCGCGGCGCCGCCGTCGCCCTCGTCCACGCAGAGCGCGTATGTGGCGCGCCAGTCGGCCCGCATCCTTATCGTCCAGTGCCACACGTCCGTGCCCGGCACCCGCGACATGAGGTTGCCGGCCAGGTCGTCAGGGTCGAGCACCTGGTTGGGCAGGGCCAGTACGGCGCGGGTCGCGGTGGTACCGCGCCACAGGAAGGTGACCGCGGCGTGCCCCGGGTCGCCGTCCAGGCGCTCCACCAGGGGTGTCCCCTCGGCCTCCACGGCCCGCCAGAACTCGGCCTCGCGCTCGGGACGGGCGGCCAGCGCCGCCAGCCGCGGGCTGTGCGCGCGTTCGACCGGAGCGGGACGTGGCACGCGGGGCGCGCGCGAAGGCGTGCCGTTCGGCGGGCTCCACAGCGTGGACAGCATGATCGGCAAACCCTCCCGGACCCGTCGGACGGCAAAAGCAGGCCAAAATGGCGTTCACCATGGACCGATGTGCGCACGCCGGCCGTTCCGTGAGGTGCAAACCGCTGACGGCGCGGGCCGATACGGGGTTCCATGTCCTCACCCGAATACCGGTGACAGAGAGAGGGACCTCTTGGCCACCACCGTGCGACGCACCACCCTCACCCTCCCGGCCAGCCCGCTCGGCCCGGAGAACCCCCTGCCCGCGCTCCGCGCGCCGGGGGACCCGCACGTCCTCGACCCGTCCGAGAGCGCGGCGCTCCCGCCCGCCATGGCCCGGCGCATCGCCTACGGGCAACTGCGCACCCTGCTCCCCGTACCGCGCCTCGACGGCTACACCCGCGAGCGCGTGCCCACCGCACTGGACGCCGTCGTCCTCGAGAACGAGCGGCTGCGCGCCACCGTCCTGCCCGGCCTCGGCGGCCGCCTGTACGCGCTGCACGACAAGTCCACGGGCCGCGAACTGCTGCACGCCGACCCCGCCCTGCAGTACGCCGACTTCGGCCTCGCCGGCGCCTGGTTCTCCGGTGGCGTCGAATGGAACCCGGGCGCCACCGGGCACACCACGCTCAGCTGCGCGCCGCTCCACGCCGCCCGCGTCCCCGCCCCCGACGGCGGCGAGATGCTCCGCCTCTGGGAGTGGGAGCGGCTGCGCGACCTGCCCTTCCAGATCGACCTGTGGCTCCCCGAGGGCTCCGGCTTCCTCTACGCGGGGGTACGCGTCCGCAATCCTCACCACCGGACCGTTCCCCTCTACTGGTGGTCCAACACCGCCGTACCGCAGGCACCTGGCACCCGCGTCGTCGCACCCGCCACCCATGCCTGGCACTTCGGCGCCTCCCGTACCCTCCAGCGGGTGCCCGTCCCCGAGGCGCCCACCGCCTCCGAGCACCCCGCCGACTGGTTCTACGACCTGCCCGACGGCACCCGCCCCTGGATCGCGGCCCTCGACGCCGGCGGCCGCGGCCTCGTGCAGACCTCCACCGACACCCTCCGCGGCCGCAAGCTCTTCGTCTGGGGGCAGGGCGCGGGCGGCCGCCGCTGGCAGCGCTGGCTCGCCGGGGACGAGGGCGACGGCCCCGGGTACCTGGAGATCCAGGCCGGACTCGCCCCCACCCAGCTCGAGCACCTCCCCCTGGCCGCGGGCGCCTGCGTCAGCTGGCTGGAGGCCTACGGCCCGCTGGAGACCGCCCCCGGCGCTGATTCGCACGCCGTGGCGGATCACCTGGAGGCGGTCCTGCCGCGTGAACGCTTGCGCGCCGCCCACGAGGCGTGGCTGCCCGCCGCGGACACCGAGCCCGAGGACGTCCTCGCGACCGGTTCCGGCTGGGGAGCGCTGGAGGTCACCCGCGGCCGGTTCGACCTGCCCGGTACGCCGTTCGCGCCCGACACCATGGGAGAGCTGCAGAAGCCCTGGCTGGAACTCCTGCGCGCCGGGGTCTTCCCGCGGCTGAGCGAGGACACCGTCCCCGGCCCCGTGCTCGTCTCCCCGGAGTGGCGGGAACTCCTGGAGACCGCGGGCACCTACGAGGACAACAGCTGGGCCCTGGACTACCACTTGGGCCTCGCCCAATGGCACGCCGGCGACCGCGCCCAGGCGGTGCGCAGCTGGGAGCGGGCCGCGGCGGAGTCGGGTTCGTGCCTGCCGCTGCACTGCCTCGCCGTCGCCGACCAGACCGACGGCAACCCCGAACGCGCCGCGCAGCGCTACCTCGACGCCTTCCGGGCCGTGCCCGTGGGCGAGGCATGGGCCACCGCCGCGGCGGCCCTGGCCCGCGAGGCCGTGCCGGTGCTCCTCGCGGCCCGCCGCCCCGGCGACGCCGCCGCCGTCCTCGACGCCCTGCCCGGAACGACCCGCGCCCGCGGGCGCTTCAGGCTGCTGCACGCCCAGGTCCTGCTGGCCGCAGGGGACACCGCGGGCGCGCGGGCCGTCTTCGACGGGGGCTTCACCGTGGACGACCTGAGGGAGGGCGAGGAGTCGCTGCACACGACCTGGCAGGCCCTCACCGACGAACCGCTGCCCGGGACGTACGACTTCCGTATGGCCCCGGCGCCCTGAAAAACCGTTCGCCCGCGGAGCGCGGCACCCCGCACAGTGGTGCGATCCACGCACCACCACGAGGGGGAACCCGATGTCGACGCTGCGCGTCACCGCCGAAAGGCTCACCGTCCACGACCACCCGAACGCGGACGCCCTGGAGCTCGCCCAGGTCGGCCTCTACCGCGCGGTCGTGGCCAAGGGCGCCTACCGGACGGGCGACTTCGCGCTGTACATCCCCGAGCAGTCCGTGCTGCCCGCCGCGCTCATCGCCGAACTCGGCCTGACCGGACGGCTCGCCGGCCCCGCGTCCGACCGCGTCAAGGCGGTCCGGCTGCGCGGCGAGCTGTCCCAGGGCATCGTCTGCCGCCCGGCCGCGCTCGGCGGCACGGACCTGGCGCGGGCCGCCGGGGAAGGCACCGACTTCGCGGGGCTCCTCGGCATATCCAAGTGGGTGCCGCCGGTGCCGGTGTCGATGAGCGGCGACGTGGAGTCCGCGCCGGACCTGCTGCCGTGGATCGACATCGAGAACGTCAAGCGTCACCCCGGCGTCTTCACGGCGGGCGAGCCGGTCGCGATCACCGAGAAGCTCCATGGAACGGCCTGCTGCCTGACCTATCTCGCGGACACCGGACGCGTGCTGGTCACCTCCAAGGGGCTGGGTGCCCAGCGCCTCGCACTGAAGGAGGCCGACGGCAACCTCTACTGGCGCGCCGTGCGCGGCCACGGCCTGCCCGAGGTCGCCGCGGCCCTCGCCGGCCGGCTCGGCGCCAGTCGGGTGGCGATCTACGGCGAGGTGTACGGCTCCGGTGTCCAGGACCTGGGCTACGGCGCCGACGCGCGCCGCGACACGCCCGGCTACGCGGCCTTCGACGTCGCCGCCGAGATCGACGGGTCCGTCCGCTGGCTCGCCCCCGCCGAGATCCTCCCGGCCGGCAGCGTGCCGCTGGTCCCCACGCTGTACGAGGGCCCGTTCGACCTCGACCTCGTCCTGGAGCTCGCGCGGGGCGCCGAGACCGTCTCCGGCCGCGGCCTGCACCTGCGCGAGGGCGTCGTGGTCCGGGCGGCCCCGGATCGCCACAGCCCCGAGCTCGGCGGACGCGCCGTCCTGAAGGCGGTCAGCGACGCCTACCTCACCCGCAAGGGCGGCACGGAGTACGAGTGACCCCGTCGGGCACGCATGACCGTTCCCTCGCTGGGTACGCGCAGGCCCCGAGCCACCCCGTACGCAAGCAACGGAAAGGGAACGGCCATGACCGATTTCACCACTCCGAACGGTGCGCAGCCCCCGGCGCAGCGAGCCCTGCACGAGATCGCCACCGGCGGTGACAACGCGGCGGCGCTCAGCACTCTGGCCTCCAGCGACGTCCTGCTGCCGGTGCCCGCGCCGCCGGAGGAGCCCGCGGGGGACGGGGCGGAGCAGGAGACGATCAGCCTGCCGGTCTTCGAGCAGGAGGACGGGACGAAGCTGGTCCCGGTCTTCACCTCCGAGGTGCGCCTGGCGCACGCCCTGCCCAACGCCCGGGGCTACCGCATCCTGCCCCTCGCGGCGCTGAGCAGCGGCTGGCCGTCGGACGACCTCACTCTCGCGATAGACGCGGGGTCGCCGGACACCCTCACCATCAAGGGCGAGGGCGTCCGGGCGCTGGCGGGCCTGTCGGACTGACGGCGGCCCGCCCACCCGCACGCGCGAAGCGGGCCGCGCCCCTGGGGAGCGGCCCGCTTCGCGTCGCCGGGTCAGAGCGGCCGGTAGACGGTCAGGGCCTCGTTGGCCTTGTCGATCACCAGGTCGCGGGGCGCGGGCGCCACCTCGCCGTCGAAGGCCAGGCGGGTGCCGGGATCCATGCCGCCGATCCGCAGCCGCCGCAGCAGGGCCGTGGTGGAGCCGGTGAGGGCGGCCGCGAGCAGGTGGGTGCGGGCGTGGGGGCTGCCGGGCACGATGCGGACGTCGAGCTGCCCGTCGGACAGGGCACGACGGCGCAGCGGCGCCGGGCCGATGCTGCGGTACGCGCCGTTGCCGGCGAAGAGCATCCACACCGAGTGCCGCCGGCCGTTGATCTCGAGGTCGATCGGGGCGGAGGTGCGCAGCACGTGCAGCGCGGCCAGCACCCCCGCGGGCCAGCTGCCCACACGCCGCGACCAGCGTTCGCGGTAGTGGACCAGGTCGGGGTAGACGCCGATGCTGAACGTGTTGAGGAAGACCGTGGATTGCGCGGACCCCGTCTCCTCGCCCGCGGCGTCGTCCGTCGGGGCCGGCGAGATCCGCGCGACGTCGGCGGCGATCGCGGTGCCCGCCCGGGCCGCCCGCGCGGCGTCCTCGATGCTCTTGACGGACAGATCGAGCGCGAAGTGGTTGTACGTGCCACCGGGGGAGACGAGCAACGGCACGCCGTGCCGCAGCGCGACCGAAGCGGCGAGACTGACGCTGCCGTCGCCGCCGTGGATGCCGAGCGCGCCGCCGGCCTCCGCGGCCTGCTGGGCGGCCTTCTCCAGCATCTCGGCGAGGTCGTCGTCCTCGGAGCACTCCTCCACCACGGCCTCGGGCAGCGCGTTGCGCAGTCGATCGGCCGGCGGGCCCAGCAGCGGCGGGGGGCCGGAGACCTCGTTGACCACCGCGTACAGTCCACGGCCGTCCGGCAGGGCCGGGGCGTCCGCCCGTGGGGTCGGGCGCACCGCCAGCTGCCGCCCGGTCGGGACGAGGCCGCGTACGGCGAGGGCGGCGCCCGCGCCGAGGGCCACCCCGGCGAGGACGTCGCTGGGATAGTGCACACCGGTGTAGATCCGGGAGAAGGCCACCGACCAGGCGACCGGCAGCACCGCGGCGCCCCAGCGGGGCGATTCCAGAGCGATGCCCGCGGCGAACGCGGCGGCCGACGCGGCGTGGCCGGACGGGAAGGACGTGGTGCCGGGCTGCCGCGCCAGCCTGCGTATCACGGGCACGCCGTCGAGGGCCGGGCGGTTGCGTCGCACCGCGCCCTTGCCGACGGTGTTGACCACCGCCGACGCCACCGCCAGCGACCCGGCGCCGCGCAGCGCGGCGCGCCGGCCGGTGCGGCCGCCGACGGCCGCGATGCCGGCGGCGACCCCGAACCACAGCAGCCCGTGGTTGGCGGCCCTGCTGAGGCGGGGCAGCACCGGCTCGGCGGCCGGCCACGAACGGGTCGCCACATTCCGGAACAGCTCCTTGTCCCATGTGCTCAGCATCCGGCGCACAACGACTCCCTTCGTGATCGGTCGATTCCCGGGCGGTGCGGTCCGTGCGAGGCGCGCGGGGGCCGGCCGACCGGCCCCGCGGCCCGCGTCGCGGTCGTGCGGCCGGTCAGGCCTCCGGGCGCATGCCCAGGGTCCGTACGACTTCCTGGACGTTGGCGTACCGCCGATTGTCGCCGGGGAGTCCGTCCACCAGATCGGTCAGGGGGTCCGGCGCGTGCCGGTCGCGCAGGGCCCGCAACAGGTCGCCGCGCCGGGCGGGGAACGGCTGCCGGGTCAGATGCCTGGCGAGCTCGAACCGCACCGACGCGCCCTCGGGCGCACCCGCCCAGGCCGGCCCGGTGCCGACCTCGGGGTCGTCGTCCGCGGCGGGCTCGGGGTCGTGCCACTCCTCGACCCGGGTGGAGTGCCCGGAGCGCAGCATCTCGCGCAGTTCGTGCTTCATCTCGTCGTCTCGATGGACGCTCAGACGGTCGCTTCCTCGTTGCACGGTGGCTCCTTTCCTCAGGGGTCGGGTCCTTCCATCGTCTACCCGGACCAGGGATCCGATGCCTGTTGAATGCCCACAGAAGCGGATGAATCCCCGCGCCGGGGGTAACAAACGGGCGAGGTGACAGGGAGGCGAAAGGAAGGTGCGCGACCCATGAGCCGCTATCCCGGCGGGGTCGACCCCGCAGACCTGGACGAACGACAGCTGGTGCAGGAGCTGGAGTCGGTCCACCGGACCCGCCACGAGACACTGCTCTACGGCTCCGGTGCGGCGCTCGACGCACACAACTCGCGGATGGCGGCCCTGGAGGGCGAGTACCTGCGCCGTCATCCCCAGCGGATGGTCTCCGCCGGCCGTACCCGGGCCGGGGCGAGGGCCCGGACCGTGCGGATGCCGGTCCAGGCCCAGCAATAGCGGACAGGGCGGGATTCCTCGCGCATTCGGGGTGCGCGGCCACCCGATGGCGGACGCGCGCCCCCCTTCCCTTCGCGGTTCCGTTCACTACCACCGGTACCAGCGCGAGCCGCCGGAACCGCTCCGTGCCACGAATCCGAGCAGCCACAGCACCAGGACGACCAGGGCGACCCACCAGAGGACCTTGACGGCGAAACCCGCGCCGAAGAGGACGAGGGCCAGCAGCAGAACGAGGAGCAGCGGGGTCATGGGAACACCTCCTGGATTCCGGTTGCCCTGAATTCCCGGCGGCACGCAGCGCAATTCGCGCGTCCCGGCGGCGGGAGCCCGGAGCGCGTGCGAGGGTGGCGGCGGGGGACGACCGGGGCCGTGTGCCCCGTCGCCGGATCCCGCCGGTCCCCCGATCCCACCGGAGGCACGGATGCAGCGGACCTCACCGCCGGCCCCGGCCGGGCGCCTCGCACGGGCCGGCCGGCGGCCCGACCCCGGGTTGCCTGTGCCGCCGTACTGGGCCGAGCGGCTGTCCGCCGGCCTGCCCGGCGGTGCCGCGCCGGAGCCGCCCGGTGGCGGCGAGGCGGTGCGCGCGGCCGCCGCGGGCTACTGGGAGCGCCGCGGGCTCGCCACGACCGCGGCCGACACCGTGGCCGCGCCGGGTGCGGAGACGCTGCTGCTGGCGCTCCTCGCGGCGGTGGACGGGGACGTCGTGCTCGCCAGGCCCGCCGCCGCCTGGCAGGCGCCGCTGGTGCGGACGCTGGGCCGGCGCGTGACGGCCGTGCAGACCCCCGCGGTGGGCGGCGGCGCCCCCGACCCCTTCGCCCTGCTGGAGGCGGTGCGCCGGGCCCGCACGGAGGGCGCCGACCCGCGGGTGCTGCTCATGTCGGCCGCCGACGACCCCAGCGGGACGGTGACTCCGCCGGAACTGCTGCACGAGACGTGCGAGGCGGCGGAGCAGTGCGGGCTCCTGCTGGTCTCCGACGAGACGTACGCCGACACCGTGCACCAACCGCACGAGACCGTGCTGCTCACGCCCGCCGAGATGCTGCCCGGCCGGACGATCGTCGTCACCGACCTGTGCGCGGCCCTGGCCCCGCCGTCCTGGCCCGTGGCCGTCGCCCGCTTCCCGGCCGGCGAGGAGGGCGCGCGGCTGCGTGACGCCGTGGCGGACCGCTGCGCCGGGCTGCGCGCGGTGCTGCCGGAGCCGGTGGCCGCCACGGCCGCCCACGCGCTCGCCGAGGACGGCGCCGTACGGGCACACCTCGCCGCCGCGACCCGCCTGCACGCCGCCCTCGGGGCCGCCGCCCACCAGGTGGTCACCCGCGCGGGCGCCCTGTGCCGCCCGCCCGAGGCGGGCTTCCACCTCTACGCCGATCTGGGGCCCCTGCGGCACGCCCTGGAAGCGGCGGGCGTCACGGACGCCCCAACCTTGGAGACCGCCCTGTCCGCCCGCCTCGGCCGCCCCGTCCCCGGCGGCCACCGCTTCGGCGACGACCCGTCCGCCCTCCACGTACGCATCGACACCGGCCCCCTCCACGGCACCGACGACGCCCAGCGCCGTGCCGCCCTTGGCGCCCGGGACCCGCTCGAACTGCCCCACGTCGCCGCGGCGCTGTCCGACCTGGAGGCGGCGATCGCGGGCCTGGGCACGGGCGCCGCCTGAGTGCCGCCCGGTGCCGACGCCCGGCCGGGGACGGTGCCCCTCCGCCTTCGCCGGCGGCCCGGTTGCGTATGGGCGCAGCAGCCACGGTCCCTGTGCCCTGACGGCGGCGCGTCTTTGGATTCGCTGCCGGGCACTCCTGCCGGGGAGGCCGCGAACAGCGCTCTGGCGACGCCGTACCCCTGCGGGCGCCCGTGCTCGTTGGCGCTCCCGGCCTGCCAAGGGGGCGGCAACGGGCCCGCGGCGCGACCCCCGCCGGGAGACGGTCAGCGGCCGGGGCGTTCCGCCCGGGTGTCGTCGCACGTGGTGGGAGTGGCCGTGAGGCCGCGCACCCGGCGCCAGAGTTGCGGGGCGGAGGCGATGAGGAGCGTGAGCGCGACGGCGAGGAGGACGCCCTGCCAGGGCTCGGGGAAGAGGGTCCCGCCGAGGATGCCGATGAGCTGGTAGGCCGCCGCCCAGGCC
Organism: Actinacidiphila sp. bgisy160; assembly: GCF_057707815.1. Classification (NCBI taxonomy): domain Bacteria; kingdom Bacillati; phylum Actinomycetota; class Actinomycetes; order Kitasatosporales; family Streptomycetaceae; genus Actinacidiphila; species Actinacidiphila sp. bgisy160. The sequence goes on along the minus strand of NZ_JBYIQW010000031.1, from coordinate 36,118 downwards.
AGGCAGGCGGGGACGTCGCCGCGGGCGAAGCGGCGGACGGGCATCTCGGCGAGCAGGCAGGCGACCATCACCGGGATACGGCCGGCCGGTATGAGGCGGGACAGCACGAGGACGGTGACGCCGTGGTCGTCGAGCCGGCGTTGCGCGTCGGCCAGGCGCGCGGGGTCGGCGCGCTCCTGCAGCTGCCGCATCCAGCGCGAGCCGTTGCGGGAGCGTACGCCGCGGTGGCCGAGCAGGTAGAGGCCCATGTCGCCGAGGAAGGCGGCGCCGGAGGCGATGACGAAGACCAGCGCCAGGGAGAACGGGGCGGTCTGGTGGAAGGCCACGACGGCGGCGCTGCTGACGAGCGCTCCGGTGGGCACGACCGGCACGAGCGAGCCGAGCACGACCAGCAGGAAGAGCGAGGGGTAGCCGACCACCTGGCCGGTGGACTGGGAGGACGTCTGCTCCGCGAGCAGGGTGAGTCCGCTCACGTGGCGGCCTCCAGCAGGATGCTCTCCCCGTGCTCCAGCCGGTGCACCGCCACCGCCGGTGCGAGCTGCCCGGCGAGGCGCACGAACTCTTCGCCGGGGGAGTGGAATTCGTGCGGGCGGACGGCGTCCATGCCGATCGGCCAGTACGTCCCGTAGTGGATGGGCACGGCGGCGCGCGGGGCGAGCCGTGCCAGGGCCTGGGCGGCGCGCGCCGCGTCGAGGTGGCCGGTGCCGAGGAACGGTCCCCAGCCGCCGACCGGCAGCAGGGCGGCGTCGCAGGGGCCGACCTCGTCCGCCATCGCGTCGAACAGCCCGGTGTCCCCGGCGAAGTACGTCCGTTCCTCGCCCGTCAGCACGTAGCCCAGCGCGGGGGAGCGGCGCGGCCCGTACGGCAGGCGCCGGCCGTCGTGCGCGGCGCTCACCACGCGTACCGTCAGCGCGTCCACCTTCACCTCGTCACCGGGGGCGACCTCGGTCAGCTCCAGTCGCCGGTCCGCGGCGAGCCGCCGCAGCCGGGGCACCGCGGCGGGGGCCCCGCGCGGCACCAGTACCCGGGTGCCCCGGGAGAGCCGGGCCAGCGAGCCGGTGTGCAGGTGGTCGGCGTGCAGGTGGGAGACGACGGCGACGTCCGCCAGCGCCGCTCCCGGCGGCGGGACCGCGCCGCGCCGCCGGCGCAGGTGGGCCAGGCGCGGGGCGAACAGCGGATCGGTGAGCACCCGTACCCCCGAGTCCCGCACGGTCACCGTCGCGTGTCCCCACCAGGTGATCTCGACCGCCACTCGTGCCTCCTCGTCTCGCCCCGAGCCTATGCTCCGGCGCGCCCGCCTGTGCCCCGGGTGCGCCGCGGGGCGCAGGGGGGACTGTGACAGTCTGGGGGTATTCGTGTTCGGGGACGTGGACAGACGTGAGGAGAGGGTGGGCGTGCTGCGTCGGTGGCGGGCCACCGGTGGCGCGATCGTGCGCGTGCTGGTCGTGTGGGCGGTGTCGACGGCGACGATGGCCGCGCTCGCCGGGATCCTGCCCGACTTCCGCATCCAGTCGCCGAGCGGCGACAGCCCCACCCGCATCGCGGTGACGGCGGCGGCCGCCGCCGGTGCCTTCGGCCTGCTGAGCGCGCTGGTCTGGCCGGTGCTCGTCCGGGCCGTGCTGCTGGTGCCCGCGCTGGTGCTGGGCCTGCTGGTGTTCTTCCTCAACGGCTCGCTGCTGCTGCTCGCGCTCCGCTTCACCCCCGACTGGCAGGGCGACATCGCGCCTGCCACGGCCGTGGTGATCGCCGCGGTGATGTCGGCGGCCTCGTCCGCGATGAGCACGACCCTCGCCATGCGCGACGACGCGGCGTACGGCCGCCGTCTGGCGCGCCTGGCCGGCCGGCGCCGGGGCGCGGGTCACGACGCGGAGGGCACGCGGGAGCCGGGCTTCGTCTTCGTCCAGCTGGACGGCGTCGGGCACGACGTGCTGCGCGAGGCCGTGCGCCCGGCGACGCGCAAGGGGCGGCTGCGTGCCCCGGCGATGGAGACGGTCGCCGAGTGGCTCGACGGCAGCCACCGCCTGGTGCCGTGGACCACCGACTGGAGCAGCCAGACCGGCGCCAGCCAGCTGGCCATCCTGCACGGCAGCAACGAGGACGTGCCGGCCTTCCGCTGGTACGAGAAGGAGACCGGGCAGGTCATGGTCTGCAACCGGCCCTCCTGCGCCGCCGAGCTGGAGCGCCGCGCGGTCGCCCGCACCGGGCGGGCGGGTCTGCTGGCGCCGGACGGCGCGAGCCGCGGCAACCTGTTCAGCGGCGGCGCGGAGCAGCTGGCGCTGGTGATGTCGGTGTCGACGCGCCGCCGGCGCTTCTCGGCCGACCGGCTCGCCATGGCCCGGCTGCGGTCCCGGGCGCTCGGCGCCCCGGAGGGCGGGGATCCGGCCGCCGTCCTCGCCCGGGCCGGCGCCACCCGCTCCCGGACCGGCTACTTCGCGTACTTCTCCGACCCGGCCAACGCGGTGCGCACCGCCGCGTCCTTTCTCGCGGAGGTGGGCCGCGAGATCACCGAGTCCATCGCCGCGCGGCTGCGGCACGAGCGTCCCCGGGTGCGGCGCGGCGGGCTCTACCCCTTCCTGCGGGCCTTCGCCACCGTCGTCGAGCGCGACGTGGCGGTGGCGGCCGTCGTCGGCGACATGCTCGCCGGGCGCGGGGCCGTCTACGCCGACCTGGTCGCCTACGACGAGGTCGCGCACCACTCGGGGCCGCGCAGCCCGGACGCCATGCGGGTGCTGCGCCGTCTGGACCGCGCCATCCGGCTGATCGCCGACGCCTCCCGGTACGCGCCGCGCCCCTACCGGATCGTGCTGCTCTCCGACCACGGTCAGAGCCACGGCGAGACCTTCGAGGCCGCATACGGGCTGACCCTGAGGGACCTGGTCCGGGCGGGGTGCGGGCTGCCGGTGCGGCGCCGCGCCCGTGGCACGGCCAGTGGCGCCGAGGCGCGCGCGGCGGCCCGTGCGGCGCTGCACCGCCCGGAGCACGGACGCCACGCGGGCGAGGAGCAGGAGATGGCCGGGCCGTCCTCGGACCCCGTGGTGCTGGCCTCGGGGAACCTGGCGCTGATCTCCTTCCCCGGCCTTCCGGGGCGGGCGGACCGGCAGAGCATCGAGGCCCGCCACCCGGCCCTGCTGCGCACGCTGACCGAGCACCCGGGGATCGGCTTCGTGCTGGTCCTGGACCGGGAGCGCGGTCCGCTCGTGCTGGGCGGGGACGGTGGTGAGCACGAGCTGGGGACGGGCCGGATCACCGGCCGCGACCCGCTGGCGCCGTTCGGGCCGGGCGCGGCGGCCGCGGTGCTGCGCACTGCCCGCTTCCCGCACGCCGCCGACATCATGGTCAACTCCGCGTACGACCCGGTCACCCGGGCCGTGCACGCCTTCGAGGAGCAGGTGGGATCGCACGGCGGCCTGGGCGGCGACCAGAGCCGCGCCTTCCTGCTGCACCCGTTCGACCTGGACGGTCCGGACCCGCAGGACCGGCTGGTGGGCGCCGCGGCCGTGCACGAACTGCTGGGCGGCTGGCTCGGCCGCAAGCCCGTGGCACCGGCGCCCCCGGTCGAGGAGGGCAAGGACGAGCAGCCGGTCGCCGGCTGACGGGTGCCGCGCACGGCACTGGAACCCACGCCCGCCGAGGACGCGCCGGCGAGGGCTCGCCACGTACGGGTGAGGTGCGCGCGGGCGGGGTCCGCGGCGGGTGCTTCGTCGCCGGCTGCCGGTGGGCGGCACCGGCTCACGGGCTGATCGCGAGCACCACGTACGCCGCCAGCAGCGCCAGGTGCACCCCGCCCTGCAGTGGTGTGGCGCGTCCCGGGATCACCGTGAGGGTGCCCACGGCGATGGTGATCGCCAGCAGCACCATGTGCGTGGCGCCGAGCCCCAGCAGCAGCGGACCGGACATCCAGAGCGAGGCCACCGCCACCGCCGGGATGGTCAGCCCGATGCTCGCCATCGCCGAGCCGAGCGCCAGGTTGAGGCTGGTCTGCACACGGTCGCGGGTGGCCGCGCGCACCGCGGCGATGGTCTCGGGCAGCAGCACCAGCAGAGCGATGACGACACCGACGAAGGAGGACGGCAGCCCGGCGTACTGCACGCCCTGCTCGATCGTCGGCGACTCCACCTTGGCCAGCCCCACGACCGCGATCAGGGCCACCACCAGCAGTGCCAGGCTGAACATCGCGGCGCGGGAGGTCGGCGGGACGGTGTCGTCCTCCGAGACGTCGATCACCTCGCCGCCCGGCTTCACCGGCAGGAAGTACGCGCGGTGCCGCACCGTCTGCGTCGCCACGAACAGGGCGTAGAGCACCAGCGACGCGAGCGCGGCGAAGGTGAGCTGGGCGGTGGAGAAGCGCGGGCCCGGGGTGCTGGTGGTGAACGTCGGCAGCACCAGGCTGAGAGTGGCCAGGGTCGCGACCGTCGCAAGGGAGGCGCCCGTCCCTTCCGGGTTGAAGACCGCCACCCGCCGGCGCACGGCCCCCACCAGCAGGGAGAGCCCCATGATGCCGTTGCAGGTGATCATGACCGCGGCGAAGACGGTGTCGCGGGCCAGGCCCGCGCTCTTCGGGCCGCCGTCCGCCGTCAGGGTGAGGATCAGGGCCACCTCGATGACGGTCACCGCCACCGCCAGCACCAGCGCGCCGTAGGGTTCGCCCACCCGGCGCGCCACCACCTCCGCGTGGTGGACGGCGGCGAGCACCGCGACGGCGAGGAAGACCGCGACGATCACGACCACGGCGACCGGCAGCACGCGTCCCCAGGTCAGGGCCAGCAGGACCACGGAGAGCACCGGGACGACGACCGTCCAGTGCAGTGCGGCCACGGGGAAGCGAGCGGTCATGCATCCGAGACTGACAGCTCGTCAGGGTCGGCGCGACGCGGGGAGCCCGGACGTGGCCCCGCTCATCGCCCGGCCGGGGGAAACGCCTGTTCGGCCCGGATGGTCTTGCCCGCGGCGGTCTGCCGGGGGCGGGCGGCGGGCGGCGCCGGCGAGGGCGCAGCGGCGCGCGATGGGGTCGTGCACGGCGACCGGACACGTCGCGCCGAGCTCGCCGCTGGTCCCGGCGGGCGACACCTCCCGGTCCCCACCGTCCACCGGGGTCCAGGTGCGTGACGAGGTCGTCGAGATGCGTCAGCGGCTCGTGCGGCGCCAGGCCGACGTCCGCGAGGGTGCGCACGGCCGTCCGCAGCGGCCGGTGTCGGTGGTGGCGGCGATACTGCCGCCATGCGCGCGAGCCGGCTGGTCTCCCTCCTCCTGCTCCTCCAGACGCGGGGCCGGATGACCGCCTCGGATCTGGCGGAGGAGCTGGAGGTGTCCGTACGCACCATCTACCGCGACGTGCAGTCGCTGCACGAGGCGGGCATCCCGCTGTACGGCGACGCCGGGCACGAGGGCGGCTACCGGCTCCTCGACGGCTACCGGACCCGGCTGACGGGCCTGACCGCCGACGAGACGCAGGCGTGGTTCCTGGCCGCCCTTCCCGACCCGGCCGCGCAGTTGGGGCTCGGGGAGGCCGCGGCGGCGGCCCGGCTGAAGTTCAGCGCCGCGCTGCCGCCGGCGCTGCGGGAACGGGCGGAGCGCGTGCGGGAGCGGTTCCTGCTGGACGCGCCCGGCTGGTACAGCTCCGACGAGCAGGTGCCGCACCTGCCGGTGGTGGCCGACGCCGTGTGGAACCGGCAGGTCGTGCGGGTGCGTTACCGCCGCTGGCGCGAGCCCGCCGAGACCGACCGCAGGCTGGAGCCGTACGGGCTGGTGCTCAAGGCGGGCCGCTGGTACGTGGTCGCCCACGACGGCAGCGAGCCGCGCACCTACCGCGTCGACCAGATGCTGGAGGTGCGCGCCCTCGACGAGACGTTCCCTCCCCCGCCCGGCTTCGACCTCCCCGCGTACTGGCGGGAGTATCTCGCCGGATTCCACGCGCGTCTCCACCGGGACGAGGCCCTGATCCGGCTGTCACCGCGCGGCGCGGAGCGGCTGCCGGCGCTGCTGTCACCGGCCGTCGCCCGGGCGGTGGCCGAAGGCGGCGAGCGGGAGCCGGACGGCTGGGTGCGCGCCCGGGTGCCCATCGAGTCGGTCGCGCACGCGCACGGCGAGTTCCTCAGGCTCGGCGCGGATCTCGAAGTTCTGGCGCCCGGTCCGCTGCGGGAGATGCTCGCGGAGTCGGCGCGGGCGCTGGCCGCCCTCTACGGCCCGCCGCGATCCACACCGCCGCCACCGCGGACGCCACCGCGCTGAGGCCGGCGACCGCCGCGAAGCCGGTCAGGAGTCCGGCGCGGGCACTGACCGCCGAGGTCCCGAGCATCACGGCCACGGTCGCGGCGAGCCCGTACGCGTTCGCCGTCCCGAAGGCCCGCCCGGCGCGGCCCTCGTCGACGGCGGTCATCAGCAGGGTGCGCGAGGCGATGCGCGCCTGCCCGAAGACGAAGGCCCCGGCCGGTACGAGCAGCAGCAGTCCCGTCACCCCGAACCGTGGCTGCAGCGCGAACAGCACGGCGCAGACCACGAAGCCGGTGAGGGCGAGCCGCAGGTCCCCCAGCCGGGCCCCCGTGCGCCGGTACGCGGCCGCCGCCAGCAGGAAACCGGCGCCGCCGAGCGCGTCCACCGCACCGACGACGGCGGCGCCCCGGTGCAGCTCGGCGATGACCAGCACCGGCATCAGGGCGTTGAAGACCGTCACCACCACACTGCCCTGGGCGTACAGCACGATCAGCGGCCCGAGCGGCCGTCGTGACGGGGCCGGCCGCGCCGCGGCCGCCACGGCGGCGGTGTCCGCGGCGACCGGCTGCCCCGGCCCGCGCCCGGTCGCCAGGACGAGGACGGCGGAGGCCACGAAGGTCGCCGCGTTGAACACGAAAAGCGGGGCCGGGCCGGCGTACTGCAACGCGAGGCCGCCCACCGCCGCCGACAGCAGCATGCCGCTCTGCAGTGCCATCTCGTAGTGGGCGTTGAACCGCCGCAGCCGCCCGGCGGGCACCCGCTCCTTGACCAACGCCGCGCTCACCGGCACGAAGAGCGCGGCCGCCACCGCCAGCGCGAAGTTGCTGCCGTAGACGACCGCTCCCCGGGGCCAGCCGAGTGCCGTGCCCAGCGCCGGGACCACGGCCACGGCGGCGCTGAGCAGGTCGCAGCCCGCCCACAGTGCCCGCCGGTCGTAGCGGTCGGCCAGCCGGCCGGCCAACGGCGACAGCACGGCCTGGGGGACGGCGACGGCGATGAAGAGCCACCCCACGTCCAGCACCGAGCCCTGGGCGCGCACCATCAGCAGGGCCGCGGCGATCAGCTGGATGTTGTTGCCCAGAGAGGTGATGAACACGGCGGGCAGGAGGAGGCGTTGCGTGCGTTCGGTGGTGGTCACGGGGACCGATGGTCCGGCTTTCCGCTGACATCTGCTGTCAGGGGGACGCGGCGCGCCGCCCGCGGTTAATCGGTGGACGCGCCGCCGTCGTTCCCGACAGCATTCCGCCGATGACGCGAACAGACACACCCACCGCATGGGACGAGCGCTCCGCGCTGACGACCCTCCTCGACTACGCCCGCGACACCGCACGCGCCAAGTGCGAGGGCGTCACGCCCGAGCGCGCCCGCAGCGCCCCGCTCCCGGGCTCCCCGCTGATGACGCTCAGCGGACTGATCAACCACCTCCGCTGGGTCGAGTACTACTGGTTCGAGGTGGTGTTCCTCGGCGGCGAGGACGAGGGCCCCTGGACGGAGGAGGACCCCGACCGCGAGATGCGGATCGCCGTGGACGTCCCCCTCGCCGATCTGCTGGCCGACTACGAGGCGCAGACCGCCCGCTACCGCGAACTGGTCGCCGCGCACGAACTGGACGCGGTCGCCGAGCGCCCCATCCGCGACGGCCGGCACCCCAACCTGCGGTGGATCCTGCTGCACCTTGTCGAGGAGACCTCCCGCCACAACGGCCACCTCGACCTCCTGCGGGAACTGGCCGACGGCACCACCGGCGTCTAGCGGTGTCAGTCGTCCGCGATACGGTCCACGGCGGACACACGAGATCGACCACGAACGACCAAGGGGCAGGCGGCATGAGCGAGATCGAGAACATGAGGGACAAGCGGCGGATACGCGTGGCCGCCACGGTGGGGGCCGCAGCCGTCGCGCTGACCGCGACGGCGGGCTGCAGCGCCGCGCGCGACACGGCGGACGCGGTGGGCAAGGCGGACTCGATCGCCCGGATACTGGCCCGCGTCACCAGCCAGACGGAGAAGATCGGCTCGGCCAAGGTCGATATGTCGACCGATCTGGGCCAGGGCAGCCCCGTCACGATGAAGGGCACCTACTCCTGGGGCAAGGGCGCTGCGTACGACGTCATGATGGACACCGCGGCGGCGCGGATGCAGCAGCTTCAGGACGACCCCGAGCTGCGCGCGCTGCTGGTGGACGGCGCCTACTACTACAACGTCGACCCGCAGCCCGCCGGCCCGCTGAAGGGCAAGCACTGGCTGCGCGTCGACGTCTCCGCGGTCCTGGGCAAGGCGGGTGCCGCCGCCGTGGAGAAGGGTGCCGACCCGACCGCCGGGCTGCGCTACATCGGACTGACCAAGGACGTCGAGGACCTCGGGGAGCAGTCGATCCGCGGCCGCGAGGCCCACCACTACCGGGCGACGCTCGACAAGAGCCGGCTCGGCGGTATGGGGAAGGCGCTCTCGCCGTCCGAGGAGAAGAACATCTTCAACTCCGTCACCGGTCCGGTGGACAAGATCACGATCGAGGTCTGGGTGGACGGCAAGGACCTGCCGGTCCGCATGGTGCAGGTCCTGGGCAAGGCGAAGGTGACCATCGACTTCCTCAAGTTCGGCGGCACCCGGGCCGTCACCGCGCCCCCGGCGTCCGACACGGCCGACCTCAGCTCGCAGCTGTCCTCCCAGAAGCAGGGCTGACGAACGGGGCGGGTTCCCGAACCGCCCACCTGCCGCCCCGGGTTGCGCGATGATGCGGGAGGATCCGGGGTGGGCGGGCTACGGCCGCGTGAGCGGCCACGGGAGGCAGGGCATGGACGAGCGGTTCGCGGTGGTGGCGAGTGCGGGATCGTTCCTGGAGGAGGACGGCGACGACGTCCGGCTCCCGCACCGCTGGACGCCCGGCGGCGTCGGGGTGCGCTCGGCGTTCACCGGCGGCCATGTGCTGAACCTCGCGGTGGCGGCCTGCGTGCTCAACGACCTCTACCGCGAGGCCGCGGCCGGCGGGCTGGAGCTGCGGGGTGTCCGGGTGCGCGCGGAGGGCGGCTTCGACACCGCCCGATGGCGGTCGACCGGCATCTCCTACGCCGTCGAGGTCGACAGCGCGGCGCCCCGGGAACGGGTCGCGGCACTGATCGCGGCCGTCGACGAGGTCGCCGAGATCCCCCGCGCCCTGCGCCAGGGCGCCGAGGTCACGCGCTCGGTGGGCTGAGCGCGGCGCCCTTCAGGGCCACCGCGCCGCGGTGAGCTCCGCAAGTCGTGCCGCCGCGGCGTCCCAGGCCCGGTGGTCCGTGTCCGGCTCGTACGTACGCAGCGGCTGGGTGGCCGCGACGAGGGCGCGCAGCGCCGCCAGGCCGTCGGGACCCTCGCCGAACGCGCCGTGGGCGCGGGCCTGGACGAGGATGTTGCCCAGGGCCGTGGCCTCGGTGGGGCCGGCGACGACCGGGAGCCCGGTGGCGTCGGCGGTGAACCGGCACAGCAGTTCGTTGCGGGAGCCGCCGCCGACCATGTGGACGCGATGGATGTCGCGCCCGGCGAGTCCGGCCGCCTCGCGGAGGGTGCGGCGGTGGGCCAGGGCGAGGCTCTCCAGGATGCTGCGGACGACCGCCCCGTGCGACGCGGGGGCCTTCTGGCCGGTCCGGGCGCAGAAGGCGCGGATCCGGGCGGGCATGTCGCCGGGTGCCAGGAACACGGGGTCGTCCGGGTCGATGAGGGCCGCGAAGGGCTCCGCGGCGGCGGCCGCGGCGAGCAGTTCGCGCAGGGGCAGGCCCTCTTGCCGCTGCTCCCAGGTGCGGCGGCACTCCTCCAGCAGCCACATGCCCATGATGTTGCGCAGATAGCGGATGGTGCCGTCGACACCGCGCTCGTTGGTGAAGTTGGCCAGCCGCGAGGCCTCCGTGAGCACCGGGGCGTCGAGCTCCAGTCCCGCCAGCGACCAGGTGCCGCAGGAGATGTAGGCGAAGTGCGGTTCGGTGGCCGGGACCGCGGCCACCGCGGAGGCGGTGTCGTGCGAGGCGACGGTGACGACGGCGGTGTCCGCGGGCAGCCCCGTGTACGCGGCCACGTGGGGCAGGAGTGTGCCGGCGTGGGTGCCCGGTCGGCGCAGCGGCGGCAGCAGGCGCGGGTCGATGCCGAGCCGGCCGGGGCAGCCCTCCGCCCAGTTCGCGGTGCGCGCGTCGAAGAGCCCGGTGGTGGAGGCGTTGGTCTCCTCCGCGCCGATGCTCCCGGTGAGCCAGTGGGTGAGCAGGTCGGGGATCATCAACAGCGTCCGCGCGGCGGCGAACTGCGCGCCGTCACGGGCCGCCGCCAGCTGGAAGACCGTGTTGAAGGGGAGGTGCTGCAGCCCGGTGACCGCGTACAGCTCCTGCGGGCCGATGTCGTCCCTGACCCGGTCGGCGACATGCTCCGTACGGCTGTCGCGGTAGTGGTGAGGGATTCCGAGCAGGGCGCCGTCCGCGTCGAGCAGTCCGTAGTCGACCGCCCAGCTGTCGATGCCGACCGATGTGACGCCCGCCCCGTCCCGCGCCGCCAGCCGCAGGCCGTCCAGGCTCTCCCGGAACAGGGCGAGGACGTCCCAGTGCAGCCCGGTGGGCAGCCGTACGGGGGTGTTGGCGAAGCGGTGCACCTCGTCGAGGACGAGGTGGTCCGGGCCCACCCGGCCGAGGATGACGCGGCCGCTGGTGGCGCCGAGGTCGATGGCGGCGAATGGCACGTGGGCCCCTCGTGTTCTGGTCGTTCTGGTCAGTCTGGTCGTTCTCGCCGTTCGGGCCGTTCGGGCCGTTCCTGCCGGGGCGACGGGTGCGGTCGGCTGTGCGCACCGTGGGGGTCGGTGGGTCCTACCGGTGCGGGGGAGCCGACCGGCTCCCCCGCGCAGTGCGGTCGGCGTCAGCGCAGGAACGCCGCTGCCACGCCGGCGTCGACCGGGACGTGCAGCCCCGTGGTGTGCGTCAGTTCGCCCGCGGTCAGGGCGAAGACCGCGTTCGCGACGTGCTCGGGGAGCACCTCGCGCTTGAGGATCGTGCGCTGGGCGTAGAACTCGCCGAGCTTCTCCTCGGGCACCCCGTACGTCGCGGCGCGCTGGGCGCCCCAGCCGGAGGAGAAGATGCCCGAGCCGCGGACGACCCCGTCGGGGTTGACGCCGTTGACGCGGATGCCGTGCTCGCCGAGTTCGGCCGCCAGCAGCCGGACCTGGTGCGCCTGGTCGGCCTTGGTGGCGGAGTAGGCGATGTTGTTGGGCCCGGCGAAGACCGCGTTCTTGGAGGCGATGTAGACGATGTCGCCGCCGAGCTTCTGCGCGATGAGGACGCGGGCCGCCTCGCGGGAGACGAGGAAGGAGCCGCGGGCCATGATGTCGTGCTGGAGGTCCCAGTCGCGGGCGGTGGTCTCGAGCAGGGGCTTGGAGATGGAGATGCCCGCGTTGTTGACGACCAGGTCCACCCCGCCGAAGGCCAGCAGGGCCTCGTCGAAGGCGGCGCGGATGGCCTCTTCGCTGGTGACGTCCACGGGGACCGCGACCGCGCGGTCCGGGCCGCCCAGCTCCTGCGTGACCGCCCGCGCGTTCTCCGCGTCGAGGTCGGCCACGACCACGCAGGCGCCCTCCGCCACCAGGCGGTGCGCGACGGCCTTGCCGATGCCCGAACCGGCCCCGGTGACCAGGGCGATGCGGGTGGCCAGCGGCTTGGGCCTCGGCATCCGCTGGAGCTTGGCCTCCTCCAGCGACCAGTACTCGATGCGGAACTTCTCCGCCTCGTCGATCGGGGCATAGGCGGAGACGGCCTCGGCGCCGCGCATCACGTTGATCGCGTTGACGTAGAACTCGCCCGCCACGCGGGCGGTCTGCTTGTCCTTGCCGTAGCTGAACATGCCGATGCCCGGGACGAGGACGATCGCCGGGTCCGCGCCGCGGATGGCGGGGGAGTCCGCGGTCGCGTGCCGGTCGTAGTAGGCCTGGTAGTCGGCGCGGTAGGCGGTGTGCAGCTCCTCCAGGCGGGCCACGGCCTCCTCGAGCGGCGCCGTGGGGGGCAGGTCGAGCACGAGCGGGCGGACCTTGGTGCGCAGGAAGTGGTCCGGGCAGGAGGTGCCGAGCGCGGCCAGCCGGGGGTGCTCGGCGTGCGCGAGGAAGTCCAGGACGGGCGCGGAGTCGGTGAAGTGGCCGACCTGGGGGCGGTCCTGGGAGGCGATCGCCCGCAGGACCGGGGCGAGGGCGGCGGCCCGGGCCCGGCGCTCGGCCTCCGGCAGCGGCTCGTAGCCGGCCAGCGGGGCGCCGAAGGGGTCCGGCCTGCCGTGGCGCTCCAGGAACTCCTCGGCGGTGCGGATGATCCACAGGGCGTTGCGCTCGCACTCCTCGGAGGTGTCGCCCCAGGCGGTGATGCCGTGACCGCCGAGGATCACGCCGACCGCTTGCGGGTTGGCCTCCTTGATGCCGGCGATGTCCAGGCCGAGCTGGAAGCCGGGCCGGCGCCACGGCACCCAGGCGACCTTGTCGCCGAAGCACTCCTGGGTGAGCTTCTCGCCGTCGGCGGCGCAGGCCAGCGCGATGCCCGAGTCGGGGTGCAGGTGGTCGACGTGCGCGGCGTCGACGAGGCCGTGCATGGCCGTGTCGATGGACGGCGCGGCGCCGCCCTTGCCGTGCAGGCAGTAGTCGAAGGCCGCGACCATCTCGTCCTCGCGCTCGGGGCCCGGGTAGACGGCGGTCAGCGCGCGCAGCCGGTCCAGGCGCAGGACGGCGAGGCCGGCCTCGGTGAGCGTGCCCAGGTCGCCGCCGGAGCCCTTGACCCACATCAGGTCCACGGCGCCGCCGGTGACGGGATCGGCGGCGGCGGCCTTGGCGGAGGCGTTGCCGCCGGCGTAGTTGGTGTTGCGCGGGTCGGCGCCCAGGCGGTGGGCGCGCTCCAGCAGCGCGGCGACTTCCGGATGGGTGGCGGGTGCCATGGGATGTCCTTCGGGAAGGGAGGATCGAGGAGGGACGGGGGGACCGGCGCCGGGCCGGGTCGTCACACGGGCGCCGGTGGGCGGCTATGTGACGACAGGCCTACGCACCCCAGCCGGCCTGGGTGCCGCCGACGCGGTCGGCGACGATGTGCTCCTGCCAGCCGGAGGCGTGGTAAGCGGCGACGGGGTCGGGGGCCAGGCCCCGCTCCTCGCGCACCTCTCGCAGCAGCGGGCGCACGTCGGTGTTGTACGCGTCCATCACGACGGCGTTGGCGGCGAGCACGTCACCGGAGCGCTGCGCCGCGCCCAGGGCGTCGAGGTCCACCAGCAGGGCCTTGGCGGTGGCCTCCTGGACGTTCATCACCGAACGGATGACCGCGGGGATCTTGGCCTCGATGTTGTGGCACTGGTCGAGCATGAAGGCCACGTTGGTCTCGGCCTCGAACCCGCCGTTCTTGGCGACCTCGTGCAGGATCCGGAAGAGCTGGAAGGGGTCGGCGGCGCCGACCATCAGGTCGTCGTCGGCGTAGAAGCGGGAGTTGAAGTCGAATCCGCCGAGCTTGCCCTGGCTGAGCAGGAAGGCGACGATGAACTCGATGTTGGTGCCCGGCGCGTGGTGGCCGGTGTCGACGACGACCTGCGCCTTGGGGCCGAGCTTCAGGCAGTGCGCGTAGGCGGTGCCCCAGTCCGGGACGTCGGTGGTGTAGAACGCCGGCTCGAAGAGCTTGTACTCCAGCAGCATCCGCTGGTCGTCGCCGAGCCGCTCGTAGACCTCGGACAGGGCCCCGGCCAGGCGCTCCTGGCGGCCCACGATGTCGTCCTGGCCGGGGTAGTTGGTGCCGTCGGAGAACCAGAGCTTGAGGTCGCTGGAACCGGTGGCGTCCATGATGTCGACGCACTCCAGCAGGTGGTCCGTGGCCTTGCGGCGGACCCGGGGGTCGGGGTGGCACACGCTGCCGAGCTTGTAGTCGTCGTCCTGGAAGACGTTGGAGTTGATCGCGCCCAACTCCAGGCCGCGGTCCTTGGCGTGGGCGCCGAGCGAGGTGTAGTCGTCCACCCGGTCCCAGGGGATGTGGAGGGCCACCTTCGGGGCGACGCCGGTGAACTCGTGCACCTTGGCCGCGTCGTCGAGCTTCTCGTACGGGTCACGGGGCACCCCGGCCTGGGCGAAGACCTTGAAACGGGTGCCGGAATTGCCGTAACCCCAGGACGGCGTCTCGATCCGCTGGGCTGTGAGTGCGGCCTTCACGGCTGCGAAGTCAGGCATGTCCACCTCGGATGGCTCAGTGAATCGGCTCAGTGAATCGATTCATTCGGGTGTGAAGCTATCCACGTCCACGGGTGGCCGTCAAGGGGTCCGTCGGCCTGGATCCCCGTTATTGAATCGTGTCATCCGTGCCCGGAAAGCGCGTTGTTGCTGTTCGTACGGCGTTGTCGGGCCTGTTACCTGCGGGTTTCTCGAGGGTGCAGGTCAGGAGGGGGAGGTGGCAGCTCTTGACGCCTCCGCAGGGCGGGGCTAGCTTCCCCGCAACCCCGTTGAAACATTTCATAGCAGGAGGGCGCAATGACGCACCCCGAACCGGAGACCACTCCGGTGCTCGCGCTCGAGGGGGTGAGCAAGTCCTTTGGTGCCGTTCGCGCTCTGCGCGATGTCTCGCTCCGGCTCCACGCCGGCGAGGCCCATGCCCTGGCGGGTGAGAACGGCGCCGGCAAGTCGACGCTGATCAAGACCCTCGCGGGTGTGCACCGCCCGGACACCGGAACCGTGCTGCTCGACGGCCGGCCCGTGGAATTCCACGGCCCGGGGGACGCCCGTGACGCGGGGGTCGCCGTCATCTACCAGGAGCCCACGCTCTTCCCCGACTTGTCGGTGGCCGAGAACATCTTCGTCGGCCGTCAGCCCCGCCGTTCGCTCGGCAGGGTCGACCACAAGGCCGTGCGCGAAGCCGCGTCCGCACTCTTCCGCCGCCTCGGCGTGGACCTCGACCCCGAGCAGCCGGCCCGCGGACTGTCCATCGCCGACCAGCAGTTGGTGGAAATCGCCAAGGCGCTCTCCTTCGACGCCCGCGTCCTGATCATGGACGAGCCGACCGCCGCGCTCACCGGCAGCGAGGTCGCCCGGCTCTTCGGCGTCGTCAAGTCCCTGCGCGAGCAGGGCGCGGCGGTGCTCTTCATCTCCCACCGTCTCGACGAGATCTTCGCCCTCTGCCAGCGGGTCACCACCCTGCGGGACGGTGCCTGGATCGCCAGCGAGCCCCTCGACTCGCTCACCGAGGACGACCTGGTGCGCCGCATGGTCGGCCGCGACCTGGACGAGCTCTACCCCAAGCAGGAAGCGGAGATCGGCGAGGTGGCGCTGAGCGTGCGCCGGCTGACCCGCGAAGGCGTCTTCACCGACGTCTCCTTCGAGGTGCGCCGCGGCGAGATCGTGGGCCTGGCGGGCCTCGTCGGCGCCGGCCGCAGCGAGGTCGCCCGGGCGATCTTCGGCGTGGACCGACGGGACGCCGGCGAGGTCGTCGTCGACGGCAAGCCGCTGCGCGGCGCCGCGCCGAGCCTCGCCATGGCCGCCGGGATCGCTCTGGTCCCCGAGGACCGCCGGGCCCAAGGCCTGGTGATGGACATGTCCATCGAGCGCAACATCGGTCTCACCGGCTTCGCCGCCACCACCAAGGGTGGTCTGATGAGCCGTCGCGCCGAGCGCAGCCGCGCGGCGGACTGGGCCGTCCGGCTCCAGGTGAAGTACGCACGGCTGGCCGACGTCGTCGGCACGCTGTCCGGTGGCAACCAGCAGAAGGTCGTCCTCGCCAAGTGGCTGGCCACCGCGCCTGGGGTGCTGATCGTCGACGAGCCCACCCGCGGCATCGACGTCGGCACCAAGGCCGAGGTGCACAGGCTGCTCTCCCGGCTCGCGTCCGAGGGCGTGGCCGTACTGATGATCTCCTCCGACCTGCCGGAGATCCTCGGCATGGCGGACCGCGTCCTGGTGATGCACGAGGGACGGCTGACGGCCGAGATCCCCCGGTCGGAGGCGACCGAGGAATCCGTGATGGCGGCGGCGACCGGCCGCGTGCGGAGGGCGGCATGACCGTGACCGCCGACACCCCGCAGCAGATCGCCGCGGACGAACCGACCGCGTCCCGCCGCTTCCTGGACCGGGTGCTGAGACTGCGGGCGCTCGCCGTGCTCGCCGTGCTCGTGGTCATGCTGGCCGCGACCCAGATCTACAACAGCGAGTTCCTGTCCCAGCAGGGCATCAAGGACCTCCTGCTGAACGCCACCATCCTCGTGCTGGTCGCCGTCGGCCAGGCCATGGTCGTCATCACCCGCAACGTCGACCTGTCGGTCGGCTCGGTGCTCGGCATCTCGGCCTTCGCCGCCGGCACCTATCTGCACGGCGGCGGCGACCCGCTGGTCGCCGTGCTCATCGCGGTCGCCCTCGGTGTGCTCTTCGGCCTGCTGAACGGCCTGCTGGTGAGCCTGGGTCAGGTCCCGGCGCTCGTGGTGACCCTGGGCACCCTCTACATCATCCGCGGCATCGACTCCATCTGGGTCGGCTCGCGGCAGATCACCGCGAACGACCTGCCGGCCGGCTTCGTCGACTTCGGCCACGACGGAATCTCGGTGATCCCCTACCTCGCGCTGCTGACGCTCCTGGTACTGGTCGCGGCCGGCTACTACCTGCGCAGCTACCGCGGCGGCCGCGATCTGTACGCGCTGGGCTCCAGCCCCGAGGCCGCCCGGCTGGCCGGCGTCCCGGTCCGCAAGCGGATCCTCACCGCGTACGTGGTGTGCGGGGCGCTCGCCGGACTGGCCGGCGCGCTCTACCTCGCCCGCTTCGGCAACGTCGACTCCGGCACCGGCAACGGCTACGAACTGACCGTCGTCAGCGCCGTGGTGGTCGGCGGCGTCGCCTTCACCGGCGGCTCCGGCACCGTGTACGGCGCCGCGCTCGGCGCCCTGCTGCTCACCTCGATCAACAGCGTCCTGCCCTCCATCGGCGTCAGTTCCGTGTGGGTGCTGGCCATCGACGGCGTCCTGCTCCTGCTGGCCATCGCCGTCGACCGGATCGTGGCGCTGCGTGTGGCCGGCGTCCTTCGCAAGCGGGCCGCACAGATGAGGAGTGCCCACCATGCCTGAGACCACCAAGGCCCCCGCCCCGCTCGCCCGCCTCGGCGGCGCGGTGCGCTGGGACACCGCGGTCGGCGCCCTGCTCGTCGTCCTGCTGATCTGCTCCTTCTCCTTCGTGGACAACTTCGGCAACGCCCTGAACGTGTCCTTCCTGATCGGCAACACCCTGCCGATCGCGCTCATCGCGCTGCCGATGACCATGCTCGTGGTCTCGGGCGAGATCGACCTGTCCGTCGGCTCCACCGCCGGCCTGTCCGGCGCCGTGATGGGCGCGCTGTGGAACGGCGGCATGGCGATCGAGACGATCATCCCGCTCTGCCTGCTCCTCGGCGCCGTGTGCGGCCTGGTCAACGGCCTGCTCGTGACCCGGCTCGGCCTGCCCTCGCTGGCCGTCACCATCGGCACGCTGGCCGCCTACCGCGGCATCGCGCAGATCGTGCTCGGCGCCGACTCCGTCACCGATTTCCCCCAGCAGTACCTCGACTTCGGCGCCGGCCGGATCGACGGCACCTTCATCCCGTACGCGGCGATCCCCTTCGCCGTGCTGCTGCTGATCGCCGTCCTGGTACTGCACGCGACCCCCGTGGGACGCTCCCTGTTCGCCGTCGGCACCTCGGAGGAGGCGGCCCGGTTCGCGGGAGTGCGCGTGCGGCGGCTGAAGCTGGCGATGTTCGTGACGACCGGCCTGGTCTCCTCCCTCACCGGGGTCTTCTGGGCCCTGCACTACGCCAGCGCCCGCTACGACAACGCCACCGGCCTGGAGTTGTCCGTCATCGCCGGCGTCCTGCTCGGCGGCATCGACTTCGACGGCGGCAAGGGCACCCTGGGCGGCGCGATCGCCGGTGTGTTCCTGCTCGGCGCGGGACAGAACGTCATGAGCCTGCTCAACGTCTCGGCGCAGTCCCAGATCGTCGTCACGGGCGTGCTCCTGGTGATCTCCGTCCTCGCCCCGAGGATCGGCCGCCAGGTGGCGCAGGCCAGGGCGCGCAGGAGGCCGGCCGACAAGGCCCCGGCCGCCCTCGCCACCTCGTGAACCCCCACCTCCCCCCCCGCACACGTCACACGGCACCACCACCCCCCGCACCACCACCCCCCCCCGCACCACCACCCCCCGCACCACCACCCCCCGCACCACCACCCGTCCTCACTCCGGCGCCCGCTCCGGCAGCGAAAGGATCACCATGTCCAGAACCCTCACCCGTCGAGCCACCGTCGTCGTCGCAGTGACCGCGGCCGTCGCGCTCGGCGCCACGGCCTGCGGCGGCACCACCAAGAACTCCTCCAAGGACAGCGGCAGCGGCGCCAAGGCCACCGCGTCGGCAGACCCCGACGCGGCGACCAAGAAGGGTCTGACCGTCGCCTTCCTGCCCAAGCAGGTCAACAACCCGTACTTCACCATCGCCGACGGCGGCGGCAAGCAGGCCCTGGACGCGCTGGGCTCCTCCTACAAGGAGGTCGGCACCAGCAGCGGCACCGACACCGCCGGCCAAGTGAGCTACGTCAACACCCTGACCCAGCAGCAGGTCGACGCGATCGCCGTCTCCGCGCAGGACCCGGGCGCGCTGTGCACCTCGCTGAACCAGGCCCGCAAGAACGGTATCAAGGTCGTCACCTACGACTCGGACACCAAGCCCGAGTGCCGCGACCTGTTCGTCTCACAGGCCGGCTCCGAGGACCTGGGCCGCACCGAGGTGCAGCTGCTGGCCGAGCAGATCGGCTACAAGGGCGAGATCGCGATCCTCTCGGCGGCCCAGACCGCCACGAACCAGAACACCTGGATCGACTTCATGAAGGACGAGCTCAAGGACCCCAAGTACAAGGACGTCAAGCTGGTCAAGGTCGCCTACGGCAACGACGACGCCCAGCAGTCCTTCCAGCAGACCCAGGGCCTGCTCCAGCAGTACCCCGACCTGAAGGGCATCATCTCCCCGACCACGGTGGGCATCAAGGCGGCCGCCCAGTACCTGGCGGGCTCCAAGTACAAGGGCAAGGTCAAGCTGACCGGCCTCGGCACGCCCAACGACATGCGTGCCTACGTCAAGAACGGCACCGTCGAGGCCTTCGAGCTGTGGGACCCGGCCAAGCTCGGTTCCCTCGCCTCGTACGCCGCGGTCGCCCTGGCCTCCGGCCAGATCTCCGGCGCCGAGGGCCAGACCTTCAAGGCCGGTGACATGGGCAGCTACACCATCGGCAAGGACGGCGTGGTGGTGCTCGGCAAGCCGACCGTGTTCACCAAGGACAACATCGACCAGTTCAAGTTCTGAGAGCCCGGGCGTGGCGGAGAAGGGCCGCACGGTGGGGATCAAGGACGTCGCGCGTGAGGCGGGGGTGTCCGTGGGCACGGTCTCCAATGTGATCAACCGGCCGGAGGCGGTCCCCGAGGCGACCCGGGTCCGCGTACAGCGCGCCATCGCCCGGCTGGGGTACGTACGCAGCGAGTCCGCCCGGCAGTTGCGGGCGGGCCGCAGCAGGATCATGGCCCTGCTCGTGCTCGACATGGGCAACCCGTTCTTCGTCGACGTGGCACGCGGCGCGGAGCGGGCGGCCCGGGAGGCGGGGCTCGGCGTGATGGTCTGCAACAGCGCCGAGAACCCGCGGGAGGAGGCCGCGTACCTGGCGCTCTTCGCGGAGCAGCGGGTGCGCGGGGTGCTGGTGACGCCGGCCGACGCCGACGGCGGCAACCTCGCCGCCTTCCGGCGGCACCGCATCCCCTTCGTCCTCGTCGACCGGGTCGCGGCGGGCACCGCCGAGTGCTCGGTGTCGGTGGACGACGTGGCCGGTGGCCGGACGGCCGTCGGTCACCTGGCGGCCGCCGGGCACCGGAGGATCGCGTTCGTCTCCGGTCCCGGGCATCTGCAGCAGGTCCGGGACCGGCGCGCGGGGGCGCTCGCCGCCCTCGCGGAAGCCGGACTGCCCCCAAAGACCCTGCGCGAACTGCCCACCGAGCGGCTGGACGTCGCCGCCGGACGGGACGCCGGCCACCGGCTGCTCGGCCTCCCGGAGCGGCCGACCGCCGTGTTCTGCGCCAACGACCTGCTCGCCCTCGGGGTGCTGCAGGCGCTGTACGCGGCGGGGGTGGACGTGCCCGGCGAGATGGCCATCGTCGGCTACGACGACATCGAGTTCGCGGCCGCGGCGGCGGTGCCGCTCACCTCGGTGCGGCAGCCCGCCGCGAACATGGGCGCGCTGGCCGCCGGGATGCTGCTGGAGGAGACCGGGCCGCAGGCCCGGGAGCACCGGCACCGGCGGGTCGTGCTCCAGCCGGAACTGGTGGTCCGCGACTCCAGCCTGATCCGTCGCTGACGCCGCCCCGGCCGGGCCCGGCCGGGGTGCCGGGCGCCTCGGGCGTCCGATGACGGCGCGGGTCGACGCGGTCCGGCGGCCGCCTGAGCGCGTTGCGCCGGTGGGGCGCAGCCACCGCGAAAACCGCTGGACACGCTCCAGCGCGCTGCGCGAACATCCGAGCCGTGACAGATGAGCCCGCCCACCGCTCCCCCGCCCCGACCGGCCTGAGGCCGGTGAGATTCGTTGATCTCTCGGGCCCGGCCATGACCGCCTTGCTGGACGACGACCTTGCCCGGGCCAGTGCCGAAGCGGGAGTCGGGCTCACGGACTACTTCCTCACCGATCAGGCGAAGTGGGTCTGGCGGTATCGGGTCGATCAGCTCGCCTCCGACCCGGGTAGCGCGGGGTGGCTCACCCGAGCCGTGGTGGCCGAGCCCGAGGGAGTCGTCGTGGGGTATGCCGGTTTCCATGGCCCGCCCGATGGGACGGGCATGGTGGAGATCGGCTATTCGGTGGCCCCCGGCCACCGTCGTCAGGGGTACGCCAGGACGATGCTGACCGAGTTGATGCGTCGCGCCGCCGCCGAACCCGCGGTCAGGACCGCACGGGTGACGATCAGCCCCGAGAACACCGCGTCCCTGGCCACGATCTCCGGTTTCGGCTTCGTGGAGGTCGGCGAGCAGTGGGACGAGGTGGACGGCCTCGAGCTCATCTTTGAAGTCCCGGTCTGAAAGGGCCGCTGCCGGAAGGCGGCGCCGCGTCCCGACGAGCCGTACCCGCCGGCCCGGTCGACGTTCCCGGTCACGGCATCCGGCGTCGACCTGATCGGTCGCCGGCCCGGTCCGGCCCGGGCACGCGCGGGCCGGGGCCGGTTGGGAGGCCTGCGCTGCGTCAACCGCTGCAGCGCAGCACGCCCGCCGCCTGCTTGGCGGTCAGCACGCGCCGCACGCTGTTGGCGACCAGGGTCCGCACCTTCGGTTCGTGGCGCATGGCGTAGCGGATGCCCTCGGCCATCGTGGGGATGCCCTTGGGGGAGACGGTGAGGGTGAGGTCACCGCCGGCTCGCAGGAAGGACAGGGCGCGCTGGCCGAGCGCCACGGACTGGGCGGAGGCCGCCTTGCCGAGGTCGTCGGAGATGATGACGCCCTTGAAACCCAGGTCGTGGCGGAGCGTCTGATCGACGATCAGCGCGGAGAACACGGCCTTGTGCTTGGGGTCGATGCGCTTGTACGTCGCCAGTGAGACCATCACCAGCCCCGCACCGGCGGAGATGCCCGCGCGGAAGGGGGCGATGTTGCCACCGGTGCGGGTCAGCGTCGTGTCCGTCACCGAGGCGGTCGTGTCGGTGTTGCCCTTGACGCTGCCGAGGCCCGGGAAGTGCTTGGGCGTGGTCAGCACCCCGGCCGTCCTCGATCCCTGGACGTACGCCGTGACGTGCGGGGACACCACGCCGGACGTCGAGCCGAACTGGCGGCCGTAGCGGCCGATGGGGGCGTTCGCGGTGCCGATCGAGGCGGGGACGATGTCGGCGACCGGGGCCAGGTTGACGTTGACGCCCGCCTTCCTCAGCTCCTTGGCCCAGCCTTCCGCGCGTGAGCGCAGCGTGGCGGTGGACCACGTGCCTTGCGTCTTGCCGCTGGGGATGGTGGAGAAGCCGGTGCCCTTGAGGACCTGCACCTGGCCGCCCTCCTGGTCCGTGGAGACCAGCAGGCCGACCCGCTGCCCCGCCACCGTCTGCCCGAGCGACTTCTGCAGCCCGTCCACCAGGGTCCGGGTCTTGGTCACACCGGCCGTGCTGCGGCCCGCGAGGAACACCGACCCGACGGCGTACGACTTCATCGCGTCCAGGTCCGCCTTCGGCGGCGTGGGCAACTGGGCCGCGCCCATGAAGAGCTGGCCGACCCGCTGCGTGTCGTTCATCGCCGCCAGAACCCGGTCCGCGCAGGACGCCTTCGGGGTGGCGGTGGCCGCCGCGCGCCCCGTGGCGGCCATGGACTCAGGGGCGGACGGCGCCCTCTCGCAGGCGGCCAGGGCCAGCGTCGTGGCCAGCAGGGCGAGGGACACGCGTCGGGGGGTGAGGACGTACGAGGTCACATGTGCAGCGAATATCCTTGATGTCCTGTATGTCAATCGGAGCGGGATGCCGGGGGGAGGGTCATGACGAGCCGTTATGTCGCCGTGGTGGGGTCCGCCGAGGCCGGCGAGCGGGAGTGCGAGGTCGCCCGCGGGGTCGGCGAACTTCTGGCCCGGCGCGGTGCCGTCGTCGTCTGCGGCGGGTTGGGCGGGGTGATGGGCGCCGCGTCCGAGGGCGCCCGCGCGCACGGCGGGACCACCGTCGGACTTCTTCCGGGCCGGGACCGCCGGGCGGGTGACCCGTCCCTGTCCGTGGCGATCGCCACCGGCCTCGGTGAGCTCCGCAACGGCCTCGTCGTCGCCGCCGCCGACGCGGTCGTGGCGGTCGGCGGCAGCTGGGGCACCCTGAGCGAGGTGGCGCTCGCCCTGCGGACCGGGAAGCCCGTCGTCGTGGTCGGCGGCTGGGACGTGCAGGGGCCCCCGGCGGGGAGGACGTTCCTGCGCGCGGCATCCGCCGAGGAGGCCGTGGAGGCCGTGGAGGCCGCGCTGGCGGGGTCCTCCCCCGGCGGCTGAGCGACGGAGGAGGGCGCGCGGCGGTCAGACGGCGATGGGCTTCAGTCCGGTGCGGCGGGCCGGTCCCGCCGTGCCCGACTCGCGGCCGGGACCGCTCGCCTTGAAGGAGCCGAGGGAGGCCGCCAGGACGGGCGCCGCGCCGTTGACGCGGAAGGCGCCGGTGCGGACCCGCCGGGCGATCTCCAGGCCGTGCTCCCGGTCCGCCGTCCGGACCCCGCCGCCCGGCCCTACGGGGAGTCAGCCGGGCAGTGCCCGTGTCGCCGCGGCGGCGGGGCGCGGCCCTGCCGGAGACACCGCCTCCCCGCACCGGGCCGCCCTTTGGGGCGGTTCGTACCGGCACCGGGCGGTTCGGCGTGTCATGGCGCAGGTCGTCACCGGTTGCCCGAACCGTCGTGTCGCCGTTGGGACATGTCACAGCTGTGACAGCTGATAACCGGTGACACCTCCCTGACGTCGGCAGATTCTGTCGGACAGCGCGTGACCCGGAGCTGTACGAAAGGTGTTTGGCTGATGGCATGGTTCCGCCTTACGGCGGCGATATCGACAGTGCTGGTGGTGACACTCGGGGGCACGACCAGCGCCTCCGCGGGGACCGCCCCGGACGGTCCGGCGCGATCCGCCGACCGGGTCGGGACGTACTCCACCACCGTCCGGCTGGTGACCGGTGACCGGGTGACGGTGACGTCGGTGCCCGGTGGGCGGCGCACCGCCTCGGTCCAGCCCGGACCCGGCCGTGAACACATCCCCTTCCGCACGCTGGAAGCCGACGACAAGTCCCTGACCGTCCTGCCGTTCGACGCCGAGGCACTGGTGTCCGCGGGCACCCTGGACCGCCGGCTGTTCGACGTGACGGCGCTGATCGCCGCCGGCTTCGACGAGGCGCACACCTCCACGCTGCCGCTGATCGTCTCCTCGCGGCCGGAGCCGGCACGGGACGGTGCCCGGGTCGCCGCGCGGGCGGCGAAGGCCGCCGAGGCGACCGCCGACCGGCTGGTGGCGCTCCGCGCGGACAAGGCGCCCTCCCGCACCCTGGAGAGCATCGACGCCCGCTCCTTCCGGGTCGACGGCGACGAACTCGGCGCCTTCTGGAAGACGCTGAACCCCGGCGGGACCTCGGACGCCGCCCGGGCCGCGGTGACCCCGCGGGTCTCGCTGGACGGCAAGGTCAAGGCGGTGCTGGACCGCAGCACCGCGCAGATCAACGCGCCCGCCGCGTGGAAGGCCGGCTACGAGGGCCAGGGCGTGAAGGTCGCGGTGCTGGACACCGGTGTCGACGCGAACCACCCCGATCTCGCGGGGCGGATCGCGGAGGCCAGGAACTTCTCCGACAGCACGAACACCGAAGACCACTTCGGGCACGGCACGCACGTCGCCTCCATCGTCGGGGGCACCGGCGCGGCGTCGGAGGGGACCCGGCGCGGTGTGGCGCCGAAGGCGGACCTGCTGGTCGGCAAGGTGCTCGGTGACGACGGGTCGGGGTCGGAGTCGCAGGTCATCGACGGTATGGAGTGGGCGGCGGGCGAGCACGCCAAGGTCGTCAACATGAGCCTCGGTGCGGACATCCAGACCGATGGCACCGACCCGATGAGCCAGGCCGTCAACACCCTGACCGCGTCGACGGACACGCTGTTCGTCATCGCCGCGGGCAACGCGGGCCCGGGCGCCTCCACCGTCGGCTCGCCGGGCGCCGCCGACGCCGCGCTGACCGTCGGCGCCGTGGACCGGGACGACTCCCTCGCCTCCTTCTCCAGCCGCGGCCCGCGCTTCGGCGACGGCGCCGTCAAGCCCGACGTGACCGCGCCGGGTGTGGGCATCGTGGCCGCCCGTGCCGCGGGCACCACCATGGGGGACCCGGTCGACGCGAACTATGTCGCCGCCTCGGGCACGTCGATGGCCACTCCGCACGTCGCGGGCGCCGCGGCGCTGCTGGCGCAGCAGCACCCGGGCTGGGGCGCGCAGCAGATCAAGGACGCGCTGATCAGCACCTCGCGCACGGTGCCCGGCACCAAGGTGACCGAGCAGGGCGGCGGCCGGATCGACCTGGCCACCGCGACCGGCCCGATCACCGCGACCGGCACGATCGCGCTGCCCCCGGTCCAGAACGGCGGAACGGCGGGCCGGCAGCAGGCGGCCACCGTGCGCTACACCAACACCGGTGACAAGAAGGCCGACCTGAAGCTGGCCGTCACGCTGTCCACCGGAACCGGGCGCGCGCTGCCCGAAGGGGTCGTCACCCTCGGCTCCGGCACCGTGAGCCTCGCGCCCGGCGCCACCGCCGACGTCCCGCTGAGCACCGACCCGGCCCACGCTTCGCGCGGGAAGTACTACGGCTTCGTCACCGCCACGGCGGACGACGGCACCATTGTCGCGCACACCACCGTCAGCCTCGAAGTGCACGCCCCCAAGCACAAGCTGACCGTGGTCGCCCGCGACCGCGACGGCAAGGTCATCGAGGGAGCGGCGCCGACGATCTGGGGCGCCGACGGGTTCGTGGAGTACAGCGGCTTCGAGCCCGCAGTGGCCGAGGTCGAGGAGGGCACGTATCAGCTCAGCTTCGGCATGCTGGACAACGCCGCGGACGGCCAGGAGCTCCGCGAGGTGGTCAACCCGGAGGTGAAGGTCACCAAGGACACCACGGTGACGCTCGACGCCTCCAAGGTCACCGAGGTGAAGATCCGCACGCCCCGGCCCGCCGAGCAGCGCGGCATCCTCAGCTACCAGACGTACCGGAAGATCGACGGCAACGGCCTGCTCCAGGGCGTGATGTTCTTCGACATCGCCAAGCGGATCTACGTCAGCCCCACCGCGCGCGTCACCGACGGCGACTTCGAGTACGCCTCGCGCTGGCAGCTGGTCGCCCCGCAACTGCGGGCGAAGGTCTCCGGCACGTCGCAGGCCTTCACCCCGTACTACATGCCCGCGTCCCCGGCCTTCGACGACAAGGGCGCCAAGCTGACCGCCGTCGACGCCGGCACCGGCACCGCGGCCGAGCTGCAGAAGGCCGGCGTCCGCGGCAAACTGGCCGTCGTCCGCTGGCACTTCACCGATGAACGGGAGCTCGCCGAGGCGGCCGCGGCCGCCGGGGCCAAGGCGCTGACGCTGGTCGTGGAGGACGGCTTCTACCCCTGGACGCGGTGGAGCCCGACCGGCGACCGGATGGCCCTGCCCACCATGCGCGCCGGCGCGGCGGAGGGCACCGCGCTCCTCAAGAGCATCAACGAGCGCACCACCACGGTGGAGTTCTCCGGCACGGTGCGCAGCCCGTACCTGTACGACGTGATGCAGGTGTCGAAGGGCTTCGTTCCGAAGAACCTGGTGCACACCGTCTCCGAGCGCGAGAGCGCCGTGGTCCGCAGCACCTACACCCGTACCGGCGCCTCGCAGTGGGCGAGTGAGCAGCGCTTCGGGTGGCGTCCGTACCAGGACACCGCCTGGCTCCAGTACAGCCGTGAGGTGCCGACGGGCCGCGAGCGTGTGGAGTACGTGACCGGCGGGGACACCCTGTGGCGCCACACCGTGCACCACAACGTCGTCTTCGGCATGGACACCCCGCTCGGGGCAGGCATGCACAACGTGCCGCGCACCTACCGGCCCGGTCAGAAGGCCACGGAGCGCTGGTTCGGGGCCGTGGTCCGTCCGTCGATTCCGCGCGGTGCGGCCTGGCCGTCGGTGCGCAGGGGCAACACCCTGTCCCTCTTCGTTCCGGAGTTCAACGACTCCGGTACCGGCCACTATTCGTTCTACGAGATCAACGGCTTCGGTGGCGGCATCGGAACTGGCGCGGCCCGCGCCGGCGACGGAGCGTCGCTGGACGACACCGCCGTCGCGGTGCTCTACCGCGACGGGCAGCGGATCGCCGAGTCCGGCCATGGCGCGTGGGGCGACTTCGAGGTGCCCGCGGGCGATGCCGAGTACCGGCTGGACCTGGCGACCACCCGGGTATCGGACGACTGGCGCTTCGGCGTCGGCACCCGCACCTCGTGGTCGTTCCGCTCCGGTGCCGCCGCCGACATGACGCTGCTGCCGCTGCTCCAGGTCGACTACGCCGTACCGGTCGACGCCCGCAACGCGGTGGGCTCCGCCCGGCGGTACGACCTGGGCCTGAACGTGCGGATGCAGGACGGCATGGCCGCGCCGCGCGGGGTGACCCTGCGGGTGGAGACGTCCTACGACGACGGGAAGACCTGGACGACGGCGCGCACGGCCCGCAAGGGCAGCGGCTTCACCGCCACCGTGGAGCGTCCGTCGCGGGTGCGCGGCGACGCCTATGTGACGCTGCGTGTGACCGCGACCGACGCTGCGGGCAACAGCGTCCGGCAGACGGTGGACCGCGCCTATCTGCACAGCGGAACGGGGTCCTCCGGACGACGGTGACGGTGGGGCGTCACCGTTGACACTGCGGCGGGTGCAGGGGAGTGTGGGCCCCTGCACCCGCCGTGCCATTGGCACGAAACATTTCCCGGGTATAGTCCAAGCTTTAACGATATGTGCGGCTTGTGCGCGGACTGCGCGCCTGCCGTGCGGACCGTCCTGTACCCGGAGGAACGCGGCATGCTCGAGGCGGCTGGTCTCACCGCGGTCGAGGAGACCGTCTACCGGCTTCTGGTCACCACCGCGACCGCTTCGGCGGACGAGGTCGCCGCCCAGACGGGCCTCCCGCCCGGCCAGACGGAGGGCGTCCTCGCCGCCCTCGCCACCAAGGGGCTGGCCAGCCCGACCGACGGTTTCCCCCGGCAGTACGCAGCCACCCCGCCCGACGTGGCCCTGCTGCCGCGGCTGCAACGTCAGGCCGACGCCCTCGACAAGGCCCGCACCGCGGTCACCGACCTGCTGGAGAGCTACCGCAGCACCGCGCGCCGCCAGGACGCCGGCCAGCTCATCGAGGTGATCACCGGCAGTGAGGCGCTGCGCCAGCACCTGCGGCAGATGCAGGAGAACGCACGCCACGAGATGCTCTGGTTCTGCAAGGCGCAGTACGTCGCCATGCCCTCGGGCAGCAACCGCGCCGAATACGACGCCCTGGCCCGCGGTGTGCGCTACCGCGTCCTGTACGAGCGGGCGTTCTTCGACGACGAGGGGGCCATCGACAACGTTGTTGAGGGCGTCCAGGCCGGGGAGATGGCCCGCTCCGTGCCCCACCTGCCGCTGCGGCTGGCGGTCGCCGACCGCACCATAGCCATCTGTCCCCTGGTCCCCGGCGGCCCGCACGGCAGCCCCAACGAACCGACCGCGGCGCTGCTGCGCGACAGCAGCCTCCTGGAGGCGCTGACCGCGCTGTTCGAACGCTACTGGGAGGACGCGGTACCGCTGCACGTCAGCGCGTCCGGCGCGATGAGCGGCACCGACGGAGCCGGCGAAGCGGACCCGCTGTGCGAGACCGACCGCCGGCTGCTGTCGCTGCTCGTCGCGGGCGTCGCAGACAAGGCCATCGCCAGCCAGATGGGCCTGAGCCGGCGCACCGTGCAGCGCCACATCCAGCACATGATGACGCTCGCCGGCGCGGCCACCCGCATGCAGCTCGCATGGCAGGCTGCCCGCCGCGGCTGGCTCTGAAAGGGGTGCGGGAGGGCTCGCGGGCGTAAGGTGAGAGTGGCGCGAGTGCCCAAGGACGGAGCGTTGGTGCCATGTCCCGACGTCACACCGCTCCCTCCAGCAGCGCCGAGGAGCTGTTGCACACACTCGGACAGCTCACCGGCCGCATCCTCGAGCGGATCAAGATGCAGCAGGCCCGGGTGGAGCTGGCCGCCGCACTCCAGCGGCACACCCTCGGCGCCGCACTCCCGGCCGTCCCCGGACTGCGCGTGGCGGGCCGGTACGCCCCCGCCCGTGACGGGCTCGACATCGGCGGTGACTGGTACGACGTGTTCCCCATGGCGGACGGCAGCGTCGGCTGCGCGATCGGCGACGTACAGGGCCACGACGTCGAGGCCGCCGCCTACATGGGCCAGGTGCGCACCTGTCTGCGTGCCGTCGCCGTCGCCACCACGGAACCGGCGGATGTGCTCGCCCGCACCAACGACCTGCTGATCTCCATGGGGTCCGCCCCCTTCGTGACCTGCACCTTCCTCCGCTTCGACCCCGCGACCTGCGAACTGGTCGACGCCCGCGCCGGACACGTGCCGGCGGTGTGGGCCACCGACGACGGTGGCTGCGAGATCGTGCTCGACGAGGGCGGCCTGCCGCTGGGCATCCTCGACGGAGAGAAGTACCCCTCGACCCGCCGCGTTCTGGCCGGCTCCGGTGCCTTCGTACTGGTCACCGACGGCGTGGTGGAAGGGCCCGGGCATCCCATCGACGAGGGGCTGGCACGCGTGGCGGAGCTGGCCGCCGCCGGCTGCACCGCGGACCCGGACGAACTGGCCGCCCGGGTGATCGCCGTGGCCGACCTCACCGGGCACAGTGACGACGCCGCCGTGCTCGTCCTCGCGCACGGCGGACCTTGCGGGGCGGCACCGCGATGACCGCCGCCGGCGGACACGCAGAGGGGCTCCGGGGCCGCAGCGCCACGGCCCTGTGGGTCCTGGCCATCGCGGCCGCCTACTACGGCGCGGCCCGCATCGGCCTGGAGCAGCAGCTGGTGCGCGGCCAGGTCACCCCGATGTGGCCGCCGACCGGGATCGCCCTGGTCGGCCTGCTGCTCGGCGGCATCCGGCTGTGGCCGGGGATCGCGATCGGCGCGTTCGTCGTCAACATCGCGATCGGGCCGTCCCTGCTGCCCGTGCTGGGGATCGCGGCGGGCAACACCCTCGCCCCGGTGTGCGCCTGCCTGCTGCTGCGCAGGGTGGGGTTCCGCGTCGAACTCGACCGGCTGCAGGACGCTCTCGCCCTGGTGTTCCTCGGCGCACTCGGCGGGATGCTGATCAGCGCGACGATCGGCAGCGGCGTGCTGGTGGCCTCCGGGGCCGTACCGGCCGGCGCCTTCTGGTCCACCTGGTCGGTCTGGTGGACGGGCGACGCGATGGGCGTGCTGGTGATCGCGCCACTGCTGCTCGTCCTGCGCAACGTCCGGCCGCCGCGAGGGGTACCGCCGTACCGCTGGGCGGAGGCGGCGGCCCTGCTCGCCGGCACCGCGCTCGTCACGGTCGTGGCCACCCACAGCACGCCCGGGCTGCTCTTCCTCGTCTCACCGCTGCTGATCTGGGCCGCGTTCCGCTTCCAGCTGGCCGGCGCCGCGCCCTGCGCCCTGATCACCTCGCTCATCGCGATCGACGCCGCCGCGGCCGGGTCCGGCCCGTTCGCGGGGCTCGACCTCTTCGCCAAGATGGCGACCCTCCAGGCCTTCAACGGGTCCGCCGCCCTGACCGCCCTGCTGCTGTCGGCGACCGTCACCGAACGGGAGCACACCCGCCGCGAGATCGAGCTGGTCTGCCGCAGGCTCGGCGAGGCCCTGTCCCGGCTCGCGCCCGACGAGCAGATCGAGCACTGGGCGGCCGTACCGCCAGGGGAACGGGGCCACGAATAGCGGCGTCGCTGCGCGCGTCCCGCCGCCAAGGTGGCGCTGTGTGCGGAGATCACCAGCGCCCTGCTTTCGCCACCGGGATGACGCTGCAGGGCGCGATGCGCTTCGTGGGCCACCCGCAGGCGAGCGAGCGGCTGCTGCGGGCCGTGGACGACCTGGACGAGACGATCGAGATCATCCGCTCGACGATCTTCGGGCTGCGCAGTCACGACACCGGCCCCGGCCGCCAGGGGCTGCGGGTGCGGACGGCGAAGGCGGTGGAGGAGGCCGTGCCCGGCCTGGGCTTCACCCCCGTCGCTGCGCATGGAGGGGCTGATCGACACCGATGTGCCGGCCGTGGTCGCCGACCACGTGATGGCCGTGCTTGCCGAGGCCCTGTCGAACGTGGCCCGGCACGCCAGGGCCCACGCCGCGGAGGTGTCCCTGGTCGTCGGCTCCGGCACGCTGACCCGCACGGTCAGCGACGACGGCGTGGGCTTCCCGGGCACGGGCGCCGCGGCGGACTGGCCGACCTCGCGCTGCGCGCCGGGAAGCCGGGCGGAACGATGACGCTCGACAGACCCGACCACGGCGGCACCCGCCTGGTCTGGCGGGTGCCGTCGGACGGCCGGGGTACGCGCTGATCAGCCCCACTGCGCGGTCTCGCGGACCGGCACCTGCGGCGCGCCGTACCCGGACGCCGAGGCACCGAACCGGATGAGCATCTGTACCAGGCCCGGACCGCAGTCCGTGGTGCGCATCGCCGCCCGCAGGTCCGGCCACTGCATCGCCTCGTGCAGCAGTGTCGCGTGGACGGTGTGCGCCGTCGCCAGGAGCACCACCCGCTCCATCGCCTGCCCCGCCCGCAGCCAGTCGGCGCACGTGTCGTGCGGCGTGCACAGCACCGCGACCAGCGACCGCGGCCCGGGATCGGCCAAGGCGGCCGTTCCGGCCCCCGATTCCTCGTGGACCCGGCCCCCGGAACCGACGGCGCGGCCCGTGCCCGTCGCACCGCGCTGCTCGGCCTCCGCGGTCAGCCGCAGCAGCCGCAGCGCCTCCTCCGTGCGGGGCAGGGTCAACGACGCTCCCTCCGCGTGCGCGGCGTCGATCAGCTCCAGCACGACCGCCCCGGTGGGGCAGTGCGCGAAGTACGGCGTACGGCAGTTGTGCCGCCGCCAGATCGCGTCGTACAGATCCCGGTATGCGTGGTCGCCGACGTGGCGCGGGCCGATCGGGCGCACGGCGGCGAGCAGGTCGGGGTCGCCGGGGACGGGCAGCAGCCGCACGGCCGTCTCCCAGCCGAAGTGCGCCAGCGCGACCCGCAGGTTGAACACGGCGGCGCCGACGGACACGTGCAGGGCGCGGGCCGCCGCCTCGGAGTCCGGGACGCCCGGTTCGGGGACCGCGCGCACCTGGAACGTGCCGGTGTCCGGATCGAGACGGTAACGCCAGGGCCGGCTGCCGCGGAACGAGGGCGCCGCGACAGCGGCGGAGATCAGCTTCTCCAGGGTCGCCCCGTTGAGCGTGGTGGGATTCATGACGCGCTCCCTCCGGACGGCGCGTGCTCCACCCTGCACGTCGCGACGCCCCGTGGGGAGGGCCGACCGGCCCTACCGCCTGGGTCGCCGGGGCATCCCTGCGAAGCCGTCCCGCCCGGCCGGCTCACGCACACCGGCAGGCGCCGGTGCCGCCGTGGTGGCGGCTCGCGCTGACCGGCACGCGTGCCGTCGGGGGGTGCGGTGCTTGCCAACCGTGCCGGCGCGCGAAGGCGCTGTATCCGGGTATGTCCCCTCAGGGACCCGGTCCCGGTGCGCCGCCGGTGTGCTGGCGCTGCGTGGCGGGCACGGCCGCCTGGATGCGGCGCTCGACGCCGAGCTCGTCCAGCATCCGGGAGACATGGTTCTCGACCGTCTTCTCCGACAGGAACAGCCGTTCCCCGATCTGCCGGTTGGTCAGTCCCTCGCCGACCAGCTCCAGGATCTCCCGCTCGCGCGAGGTCGGACCGGCCGGCGCCTCGTCCCGCGGCTCCGGCTGCTGCTCGTGCTCGCGCAGGCTGTGCATCAGGCGGGCGGTGGTGGCCGGGTCGAGCATCGGCTGGCCCGAGGCCACCGTCCGGACCCCGGAGGCCAGTTCGGAGCCCTTGATCTGCTCAGCACATAACCGGCGCACCGGCCGTGATCGCGTCCAGCGGCGCGTCGTCGAAGGAGGTCAGCATCAGACAGGCCAGCCCCAGCATGCGCGAGCGCAGCTTCCCGACGCCGGTGCCGTCGGCGGGGAGGCGCACGTCGGCCATCGCTTCGTCGGGCCGCAGTGCCGGGGCGCGCGCCCGGTGCCACCGGCCACGCGCTCCTCAGTGCGCCGTGCTGCCGCTGCCCTGCGGACCGTACAGGTCCAGCAGCCGGGTGCGAGCCCCCTGAAGGCGGTGCGCGACGACCTGCGCGACCCGGCGGGCGACCGCCCGCCCGAACACCGCGTCGGCCTCGCACAGCGCCCGTACCAACGTGGCGTCGAACTCGTCCGCCCTCACCGGGCTCTGCGTCCGCGCGCCCAGATGCCAGCAATAGGGCGGGAAGAGCCACGAGCAGCCGAGCAGGTCACCCGGGCCGAGGGTCTCGACCACGGCGGGCTGCCGGCCGGGCACGTGCAGGTCGAGCGCGACCGAGCCGGTGCGGATGATCCAGAAACGGTCGGCCTTGTGCCCCTCCTCGAAGATCCGGGCCCTGGCCGGGAAGGACACTTCACGCGCCAGTTCCAGCAGTCGCCCGCGGGTCTCCGGGGGCAATGCGTCGAGCAGGCCCGTCGTGGTGGTGGTCATCGCGTCCTCCCTCTCGTCCGGTACGCCCTCACCACCAGGGTGCTCCGGCACCCGGGAGCGCGAGGAGGGGCCGACCGGCCCCAACGCGGGAGCGTCGCGCCGTCATCGGGGAGGGCCCCTTCGGCCCCCAGCTGTACTCCCTGGTGACGCCCGCGGCGCTGGCCCGCGTCCTGCTGTTCCTCAACCCACTGCTGTCCGCGATGCCCCAGCACCCCGAGCACAACTGACGTACGGGAGGCGGCGGCCGGGGGTGTTTACCAGGTGTACTGCGAAGCGGGCGGCTCGCAGAGCTCGAAGAGGAGCCCGCCCGCCTCGCCGCCGGCGGTGCGGGCCAGCCGGACGCGGGCGCCGCTGCGCACCTGCGTCGGGGAGGCGCCGACGATCCGGCCCCGCACCGAGAAGCCGTCGGAGAGGTCGACGAGGGACGTGTCCCGCAGCGATCGGACGATCACCCCCGTGCCGTCGCTGCGCACCTCTTCGAGCTCCGTGGAGGCGCAGGTGGGACAGAGGAGGCGCTGGAAGGCGGTGTTGCCGCACCAACGGCAGCGCTGGACCAGCAGCCCGCCGTCAACCGATTCGTCGTGCGCGTCGAGAGTCCGGTCATCCATGGCGCACACCATATGGCACTGAGTGCACTTTGGGAAGGCACTGAGTGCCCCGAGTGGGGTCCTATGCGGGGGACTCCTCCTCCGCCAAGCCCGCCTCGATCTCCCGGACGACACGCCACATGGGCGTCCGCCGCTTCGTGATCACGATCACCACGTCGTCCTCCGCCTCCGGGGCGCCCTGCCGCGCGGTGCCCTCCCGGTTCCAGGCGCTGCGGACGAATTCCAGCGCGTGGTCCACGGCCGCGCCGGCGTCGCCCTCCGCGCCGGAACGCAGCCAGGTGCGCAGGCCGTTGTTGTGCGCGGCGACCACGGCTGCCGCGATCACGTCGGCCCGGAGCTTGCCGTCGGGGCGGTCGGCGTAGCGGGTCCCGAGGTAGTCGGCGAGCGCGCGCTCGTAACGCCAGACGACCGAGAGTTCGTATGCCCGCAGGCCGGGCACCTGCTTGGTGAGGCGGTAGCGCTGCACGGAGAAGGTGGGGTTCTCGGCGTACATGGTGAGCACCAGGCGCGCCGCGTCGCAGACCCGCGTCACCGGGTCGTCCGTGTCGGCGCTGGCCTCCAGGAAGCGGGTCATGTCGGCGAGCGCGCGCTCGTGGTCGGGGAAGACCACGTCTTCCTTGGAGGGGAAGTATCGGAAGAACGACCGGCGCCCGACGCCGGCGAGGGTGACGATGTCGTCGATGGTCGTGGCCTCGTAGCCGCGTTCCAGGAAGAGCTGGAAGGCCGCGGCGACGAGGGCGTCCCGCATCGGGGGCTTCGTGGTCATGGAGGCGAACCTAACACCGGGGGACCGTCGATCAATGGCACTGAGTGTGCATAATTGAGGGTACTCGATGCCATGGAAGCCTGACGCGGACTGGAGTAACGGACGTGAGTGACAATTTCGACCTCTTCCGGACGTCGGAGGAGCACGACATGCTCCGGGACGCGGTGCGTTCGCTGGCCGAGGCGAAGATCGGGCCGTTCGCGGCGGAGGTGGACGAGCAGGGTCGCTTCCCGCAGGAGGCGCGCGACGCCCTGGAGGCCAACGACCTGCACGCGGTGCACGTGCCGGAGGCGTTCGGGGGCGCGGGTGCGGACGCGCTGTCGACGGTGATCGTGATCGAGGAGGTGGCGCGGGTGTGCGCCTCGTCCTCGCTGATCCCGGCGGTGAACAAGCTGGGGTCGCTGCCGGTGCAGCTGTCCGGCTCGGAGGAGCTGAAGGCGAAGTACCTGGGCGCGCTGGCGCGTGGCGAGGGCATGTTCTCGTACTGCCTGTCGGAGCCGGAGGCCGGCTCCGACGCGGCGGGGATGAAGACGCGCGCCGTGCGTGACGGGGACTTCTGGGTGCTCAACGGCGTGAAGCGGTGGATCACCAACGCGGGTGTCTCGGAGTTCTACACCGTCATGGCCGTGACCGACCCGGACAAGCGCTCCAAGGGCATATCGGCCTTCGTGGTGGAGAAGGGCGACGAGGGCGTGTCCTTCGGGGCCCCGGAGAAGAAGCTGGGCATCAAGGGATCGCCCACCCGTGAGGTGTACTTCGACAATGTGCGGATCCCCGCCGAGCGCATGATCGGTGCGGAGGGCACGGGCTTCGCCACGGCGATGCGCACCCTGGACCACACGCGCGTGACGATCGCGGCGCAGGCGATCGGCATCGCGCAGGGCGCGCTGGACTACGCCAAGGGCTATGTGAAGGAGCGCAAGCAGTTCGGCAAGGCGATCGCCGAGTTCCAGGGCATCCAGTTCATGCTGGCCGACATGGCGATGAAGCTGGAGGCGGCGCGGCAGCTGACGTACGCGGCGGCGGCGAAGTCCGAGCGGTCGGACGCGGACCTGACGTTCTTCGGTGCGGCGGCCAAGTGCTACGCGTCGGACGTGGCGATGGAGGTCACCACGGACGCGGTGCAGCTGCTGGGCGGTTACGGGTACACGCGGGACTACCCGGTGGAGCGGATGATGCGCGACGCCAAGATCACCCAGATCTACGAGGGCACCAACCAGGTCCAGCGCATCGTCATGGCCCGCAACCTGCCGTAATCAGCAAACCGAGAGTGTGGAGGGACATCAAGTGAGCTTGAGGATCGTTGTCGCG